>DASSGL010000019.1:0-11139 GCA_035693525.1 Gaiellaceae bacterium
CGCGCTCGAGATCGGCCGCCTGTTCCCGGGTTGCCCCGAGTCGCGCGCCGAGGCGATCGCGTCTCACGCGGCTGCACGCGGCAGCGGACGGGTCGGACGCAGCGCCGCCGGTCGCGCTGCTGACGCGGCCGCCGTCGAGCTCGCCGTCATCGCGTCCGTTCGCCACGAAGAAACCGACTACGACGAGCTGCTGATGAGCGGGACGAGCCGGGATGAGGCGCGCGCGCTGGTGTGGCCGCATCTCGAGCAGATCCTCGAGCGTTGGCGGACGTCGCCCTTCGACGCCTCGTAACCGCAACCTGGTTGCGCCGGGCAACCTGCCTTCGGGCAGGTTGCGGTCGTGGGATCGTCCGACCATTTCGAACGACTGCAACCAGGCTAAAGCCTGGTTGCTCGAGCCAAGGCTGCAACCAGGTTTCTCCGCAACCTGGTTGCACGGGCCGTGTCCCGCAGTGGGAGCGGCGGACAAGCTCCGCGGAGTAGCCTCGCCTGGTGGCGACGTTCGCCCTCATCCATGGAGGTGGTGGGAGCGCGTGGGACTGGCACCTCGTCGCGTCAGAGCTGCGCGGGCGGGGGCACGACCCGGTCGCCGTCGACCTTCCCAGCGAAGACGAGACGGCCGGCTGGTCGGAGTACGCGGACACAGTCGTCGAGGCGATCGGAAACCGCAGCGACGTCGTCGTCGTGGGGCACTCGCTCGGAGGCTTCACCGCGCCGCTCGTCTGTGCCCGCATCCCGGTCGACCGCCTCGTCCTCGTCGCGGCGATGATCCCGTCGCCGGGAGAGCTCTTCGCGGATTGGTGGGCGAACACCGGCTACCAGGCGAGCGAGTACGACGACCTCTTCTACCACGACGTCCCTCCCGAGCTTGCCGCGGAGGCGAGGCGGCGGGCACGGAACGAGAATTCGAAGGCGCTACAGGAGCCGTGGCCCCTCGAGGCCTGGCCCGACACGTCGACGAGCTACCTCCTGTGCCGCGAGGATCGCATGTTCCCGGCGGCCTGGGCTCGCAGCCACGCACGTGCTCGGCTGGGCGTCGACTCAGACGAGATGGACGGAGGCCATTACATCGGCCTGAGCCGCCCGCGCGAGCTGGCCGACCGGCTCGTGGCGTACTCCACCGGGCCTCGGTGAACGACGGCCCGCGCGAAGCGCGTCAAGCCATATGGATCTCGACGTCGTCGGCGACGCCGCCGATGATCGTGTAGTCGGTCCGCGCCGTCTGCAAGATCGACCCAGGCACGAACTCGGACACGGGTCCGTGCGCGACGAGGCGCGCGATGAAGCGCTGCCACGAGACGCCGCCGCCCAGATCGCCGTCGAGCCAGAAGCTCCGGTGTCTCGCGCCCAGGATGTCCCGTGGCCCGATCGTGTTCGCCTTCGGCGGCACCCAGGACCAGTCGCCGCCGAACGAGTGAAGGGCGTTCTGCATGATCGTCATGGGATGGAGCTCGACGAGCCGCGCGCCCGCCTCCATGTACGCCTCGAGATCGCCCTCGAACTCATGGCCCAAGTGCGATTCCCAGAAGGCGATGTGACCGCACCAGCCGATGCCGCCGTAGCAGACGTCGGCGCCCCCGAGCGCCTCGATCCGTGCGCTGTAGTCGCCGATCGCCTCGGTCGCGGGGAAGTGGATCTGATCGTCCGGCGGCCGCAGCTCCTCGTCGATCAAGCCGAAGAACCGCTGACGCATCGCGCGCTCGAATGATCCGGGCCAGGAGAGCGGCGCGGTGATGCCGTCGTCGTTCGCGTACTCGTCCATGTTGAAGGTGTGCACGTGTGCGAGCGAGAGCCGCTCCTCGTTGATCATGTGCGCCGCGATCTCGTATTGCGGCATCGGCCCGACCGGGAGAATCGCGACGAAGCTCGACCCCTCGTCGCGCGCCCGTCGGATCCTCGCCACCAGGTCGTCGGCGAATGCTCCGTAGAACGAGGCCGACTCGTCGATGACGTGGATACGAAAGTCGGCGCTCGGATGCTCGGCCAGCTCCGCGCGCGGGATCCGCCGCACCCGTTCGCATGCCTCCCGGTCGCGGAAGCTGATGAACCGGGCCATGTCGTACTCGAACTCGACCTGCGTCGCCATAGTCGTCCACCTTTCACGGAAGCAGTCTTCTCGTCGTCCCCCGCAGCCACGTGAGACAGGGGATGAAGCCCTCGGCGTACTGCGCACCGCACTGCAGTCCGCGGAAACGCGTCGCAACGCGCATCTGCTCGACGATGTCGACGCCGTCGTGGTCGCGCAGCCACACCAGCTGGCTCTGGTGCGCCTCGAGCATCGACGTCTTCGTCTCGATCACGTCGGAGACGTCGACGTACTCCGTCGGCTGGAAGCCGAGACCCATGACGGTGTCCATGTAGTAGATGGGCGTCACCATGCTGTGGTGCGGCCGGTCGGTCTCGAGGAGCGGTAGCGTCGCGTGGAAGCTGCAGTCGAAGACGAGCCGCGCGACCTCGTTGTGATCGCTCATGTAGTCGCCGGGGTGATGCGTGAGAATCAGGTCGGGCTGCGTTTCCCGGACGAGGTCGATGACGAGCCGCCGCTGTGCCGGATCGGCAGCATTCACTTCGCCGTCGTGCAGCCCGAGCGTGGCGTGCTCGGCGCCGCAGATCTCCGCCGCCCGTTGCGCCTCACCGTGGCGAATCGCCGCGACCTCCGCCGAGGTGCCGACGTAGCTGCCTCGATCGCCGCTTGTCGCATGACACATCACCACGTCGTGCCCGTCCCGGCAGAAGCGCGCGAGCGTGCCGCCGCAGAGGATCTCGAGATCGTCAGGGTGCGCGCCGACGGCAAGGACCCTCAAACGCGCTCCAGCGACGCGAAGGCAAAGAGCGTCTGCTCGACCTCGTCCAGAGCCGAGCGGACGGCGCCGAGCGCAACCGCCTCATCGCCCAGCGTCGAGACCACAACGCGCGGCGCCACGGGGACGAGTGCGCGGACTCGGCGCTCGAGCGGCTCGAGCAGGCTCGCACCGGCGCGCGAAACGCCGCCGCCGACGATCACGAGCGATGGGTTGAGGACGACGATCGCGGCGGCGATGCCGCGCGCCAGGCGGTCGAGAAGCTCCTCGAGCACCCCGATCGCGACGGGATCGTCCTGGGCCGCGGCGGCGAAAACCGTCTCGGCGTCGATGGCAGCCGCGTCACCGCCTGCAAGCTCGAGGAGCGCCGTCTCGACGCTTGCCGCCGCGACCGCACGCTGAGCAAGTCGCGCGAACGCCGTCCCGCCGGCGGCGTGCTCGAACGGGCCGAGACCGTCGGCCGGCTGCTCCTCGTCGAAGAACGGCAGATACCCGATCTCACCGGCGGCGCCGCTTGCACCGCGGTGTACCTCGCCGCCGAGCAGCACGCCCCCGCCGATACCGACGCCGATCTGGACGAGGAACGCGTGGTCGACCCCCCGGGCTGCTCCATGCCATTGCTCGGCGAGCAGTGAGAGCCGCACCTCGTTGTCGACGAGGACGGGGCACCCGAACACGGGCTCGAGCCGGGCCGCGAGGTGGATCTCCTCCCACCCCGTGAGTTGCGGGGCGAGCGTGATCAGTCCCGAAACCGGGTCGACGACGCCCGGTGTGCCGACTCCGACCGCTCTCAGCGACGCGCGCGGCACCTCTGCCGCCTCGAGCGCTCGACCGGCAGCGTCTGCGACGAGGGCGAGGAGCGCCTCGGGGTTCTTCCGGCCGCGCGCGGTCGTCCGGCGGCGCTCCACGGCGATCACCTCGCCGGAGAGATCGGCGACGGCGACCAGAACCTTGTTCGCGCCGATGTCGATCCCGAGGACGTGGCCGACCGAGCTTGCGAAACGCAGCAGCCGTGGGCGGCGGCCGGGCCGCGGCGGGCGGCCGTCCTCGCTCGCGCCGTTCGCCACCTCGACCAGGTATCCCTGCTCGAGCAGCAACTCGACCGCCCCGTTCACGGTGGGCTTCGACAGGCCTGTGCTGCGGGCGAGGTCGGCGCGTGACACCGGGCCGTCCGTGCGGATCGCCTGCAGCACTGCCGCTGCGTTGAGCCGGCGAAGCAAGGCCGGCGAGCCAGGTGGAAGGCGCGAAGACATTTGACGTGTCTGGGGCGATACGTTAGAAAGGCTTCCTATCGAATGCAAGCCGAGGCGATTGAGCCGTTCGACCGCGCATCGTTCGACCACGTCGGCCTGATCACCGAGGAGAAGAAGCCGGGTGAGAGCTGGGTCGAGGCGACGCGCGTGTGGGTCACAAGCCCGCGCGCGCACCCGTTCCACGTCGAGTGGCTGCGGTTCGAGCCCGACTCGCCGGTGACCGGGGTGCTCCGTACGGAGCCGCACGTCGCCTATCGCGTGCCCGACGTCCACGCGGCGGTCGAGGGACACGATGTCCTGGCCGCGCCGTTCGACGTCGGCGAGGGGTTCGCGACCGTTGCATTCGTCCAGATCGACGGAGCGGTCGTCGAGTTCATGCAGTATGCGAATCCAACGGAAGAGGGCTGGTTCTGAGCTCCTCGAACGGCAACGCGAAGATCCGCGTCGACGGCGCGACGAAGGTCTACGAGACGAAGACCGGTCCCGTGCACGCGCTCGAGAGCGTCTCGATCGACGTGAGAGACGGGGAGCTCGTGTGCATCCTCGGGCCGAGCGGTTGCGGAAAGACGACGCTCCTGTGGGCGATGTCCGGGCTGCACGGGCTGACTCGCGGGCAAATCCTGCTGGACGGCTCGCGCATCAACGGCCCGCGTCCGCAGGAGATCGGGATGATCTTCCAGGACGCGAACCTCCTCCCCTGGCGCAATCTGCTTCAGAACCTGGAGTTCCCGTTCGAGATCAAGCGACGCAAGCCCGACCGCGAACGGATCGCGAATCTGCTCGAAGCGACCGGGCTCGCCGGATTCGAGGACGCATCGCCACGGGAGCTCTCCGGCGGGATGCAGCAGCGTGCGTCGATCGTGCGGGCACTCGCCCAGGACCCGTCGGTGCTCCTGATGGACGAGCCGTTCGGTGCGCTCGACGCCTTCACCCGCGACGAGATGAATCTCCTGCTGCTGCGGCTCTGGCGCGAGACGGACAAGACGATCGTCTTCGTGACCCACAACATCACCGAGGCGATCTTCCTGGCCGACCGTGTGATCGTGATGACGCCGAGGCCGGGCCGGGTCGCGCGCGTCTACGACATCGACCTGCCGCGGCCGCGCACGATCGACATGACTTTCGAGCCCGGCTTCATCTCGTTGATCCAGGAGATCAAGCTGACCGTCGAGTCGGGCGGACGCCACGCTGTGGAGGTCGAGTGACGTGAGCGAGGTCCCGCAGGAGCTCCGCGACGAGATCCCGAGCTTCGAGAAGCCTCCCGCCCGCGAGCAGCAGGGGCCGATCGACTGGAGCGCGCTCACGTCGTTCCAGGGAGCGCGCTCGGCACTCGAGATCGCAGTGCTGCTCGGGCTCTTCGCCGCAATCTTCTTCCTGTTGCAAGGGATCCTGACGTGGACGAACACGCCGGCCTACGTCTTCCCGAAGCCGATCGACACGGTCAGAACCTTCTTCGACGACTTCACGAGCACGGAGATCCACGCCCTCAAGGTGACGTGTATCGAGTTCCTCTCCGGGCTCGCGATCGGCTCGACAGTCGGGCTCGTTCTGGCGGCGCTTCTTACGCTGAAGCCCTTCGCGGAGAAGATCATCGCGCCTTACGTGCTGATCATGGTCACGACGCCGATGCTGGCCTTCGTCCCGTTCCTGCGTCTGAAGATGGGGTTCGGGCTCTGGCCGATCATCATCGCGGTCGCTCTCGCCTCGGGGCCGATGGTGATGATCAACTCGGCGACCGGCTTCCGCCGTACCGACCTGGCGAAGATCGCGCTCGCGCGCTCCTACGGCGCGTCGACGTTCCAGATCTTCGCGAAGATTCGGTTCCCGCTCGCGCTGCCGATGATCATCGTCGGCTTCATGGTCGGATCGATCTTCGGCCTCCTGACTGCGATCGGCGGCGAGATGGTCGCAGCCAGCGAGCAGGGAGGCCTCGGCAAGGACCTCGTCTACTACTCGTCGCTCGCCCGCATGCCGGAGTTCGGGGCGACGATCCTCATCATCGCGATCCTCGGCGTCCTGATCTACGTCGTCTTCTACTTCATCGGCAAGCGCTGGGCGAGCTGGGAAGCGTGACCCAGGGATGTAACCCCTCGAGGGAAGGGAAGGAGGAGGCAATGGAGGGCAACCTCGAAGACGCGTTCGCGGGTGAGGTCACTCGCCGCGACTTCCTGAGGCGGACGGCTGCGGCCGGAGTCGGCCTGTCCGCGCTGTCGGGACTAAGGGTGGCGAGCGCTCTCGGCGCCGCCGCCGCCACACAGACCGTGCGCTGGATCTCACCCCGCGGCACGCTCGACGTGATGGACGACTTCAACCTATGGGTGCCGATCAAGATGGGCTACTTCAAGAAGCTCGGCATCAACGCCAAGCTGATCGCCGGCCCGATCGGCGATGCGCTCGCGACGACGAAGTTCGTCGCGCAGAACCAGGCAGACATGGGGTATCCGTCGCCCGGCGTTCTCACTGCGTCGATCGACAGCGGCATCGGCGTGAAGTCGATCTGGGACATGATCTCTGGTCAAGTCTTCGACTTTGCGCTGCCCCAGGCCAGCTCGGTCTCGAGCGTGAGGGACCTGAGCGGCAAGAAGATCGCGCTCGGGAGCGCCGGCTGGAGCACCATTGTCGACCCGATCCTCGTCGAGGCCGGCGTCGACCCGAAGTCGGTCACCTACGTCAACGCCGGGAACCAGTGGGCGCAGTCCGTCGAGAGCGGTCAGGCCGACGCCGGCCTCGCGTGGGAGGGCCTGCGCGCGCAATGGGCAGGCCAGGGCCTGAAGTTGAAGTACTTGATCGGGACGAAGTTCTCGAAGCAGCCCTCGAACGTGTACTCCGTGCGGGCGAGCGACCTGAGCGACAAGGCGAAGGTAGCCCTCTACACCCGTTTCCTGCAGGGCATGATCATGGGGCTGGAGTTCGCGAGGGCGAACCCGCGCGCAGCGGCTCAGATCACCTACTCGGCGCGCCCCGCCCTCCAGAAGTCGCTCAAGCCGCAGGCGGCGTACGACTCGTTCCTCGAGCTGGCGACCGCATACGGCACCTCGAACCGCCAGGGCAAGGGCTGGGGCTGGAATCCCCCTGCAGGGTGGGCAAGTTACCTCGAGATCGTCCACAACCTGGGTCAGACCAAGAAGCAGCTCGCGCCTTCGGATGTGTACACCAACGCGCTCGCCGTGGTCGCGAACCGGAAGGCAGACAAGAAGACCGCGATGGCGGATGCGAAGAAGTTCAAGCTGTCGGCGACCTGGCAGAAGGTCAACCCGAGGAATCCGAACATCTAACGACGGCCGTCGGAGCGGCGGTCCCGGCTCGCCGGGCGCCGCTCCGGCGTGCGCGTGGAGGACGCATGGCGAACCCTCTCGCAGGGCACACGAACTCGTACCACAGCTACGGCTTCGACGAGGCGCTCGCAGGCATCGCCGACGCCGGCTTCAAGTACGTCGAGCTCTCAGCTGTTCCAGGGTGGACGGAGCACGTCGACCTCGACGTCGATCCCGACGACGTCCGGCGTCGCCTTGCGGATCACGGGCTGGAGGCAGCGAGCCTCAGCGGCCACTCCGACCTGACGACGCGCGAAGGGCTCGAGCACGGCGTCAAGGCAGTTCGCTGGGCCGCGGCATACGGCATCCCCGTCGTCAATACGGCCGTCGGCGGGCACCAGAGCGCCGACGAGAACGAGGCCGCGTTCCTCGAGCATGTCGGCGAGCTCGCCGACGTCGCCGACGAGGTCGGTGTAGTCGTTGCGCTCGAGATACACGGCGACATCATGGCCTCGAGCGACGTGACGATCCCGCTGATCGAGACGATCGGCCGGGACTCGATCAAGGTCAACTACGACACCGCGAACGTCGAGTACTACTCCGGCGACCGCGCTGTGGACGACCTCCCGAAGATCACATCTCAGCTCGCGCACGTGCATCTGAAAGACACCGCGGGTGGCAAGGGCAATTGGGACTTCCCCGCCGTCGGCGACGGCACGGTCGACTTCCACCGCGTGATCGAGATCCTCCGCCAGGCCGGCTACTCGGGGCCATACTCGGTCGAGATCGAGTTCAGGGGCGAGCCATGGCCGTCACTCGAAGACGTCAATGCGGCGATGCGGCGCTCGCATGACCATCTGACGTCACTGGGGCTCGAGTAACGATGGCGCGCTCGCTCTACATGCCCGAGATGACGAACCTGCAGGTGCGGGAGTACCTCGAGGGTGGCGGTCGGATCGTGATCGTGCCGGTGGGTTCGACGGAGGACCACGGCGATCACGGACCGCTCTGGACCGATGTCTACATCCCACTGGAGGTCGCGAAGCGGGCAGCGCCGGAGCTCCACGCGCTCGTCGGCCCACCGATCCCGTTCGGGCTCGCGGCGGACCACCGTGGCGCACACGGGCTCGTACACGTCCGCATGGACACGTTCCTCGACCTCGTTCGCGATGTGTGCCTGTCGCTCGCCGATGTCGGCTTCACCCGGATCGTGCTGCTGAACGGCCACTACTGCAACTCGCATGCGCTCGAGTTCGCGGCCTCGCGGGTTCACGACGAGCTGCCGGAAGGCGTTCGCATCTATCCCTTCCCCTACTGGGCCGGCCTGCGGGCGGAAGAGGCGGAGCAGTACCTGTCTGGCAGCGTCGGGATTCACGCGAACATCGGTGAGACGTCGATCGTGCTCGCGATCGACGAGCGGCTGTGCGACATGGCGCGGGTGCGCGACTTCGTGCCGGAGCTCCCGGAGCTGCGGACGAACGCGGCCGCGCTGATCGACCCTGTCTTCCTGGCTACCCCCGGCTCGTTCTGGTCATTGCTCGAGAAAGGCGGCGGTGTCTGGGGCAACCCGAGCGAGTCGACCGCGGCGAGAGGCGAGGAGTTTCTCGGCTGGTGCACTCGGGCGGTCGTCGACTTCGTGCGCGATCTGGAGGACGTACACGATCGAATCGAAGCCGGCTATCTTGCCACGCGCCCCCGCCGCTGAGGCGTTGGCGCGATGGTGACGGTGTCGATCCTCGGCGCAGGGTTCATGGGCTCGACCCACGCCGCCGCGTACGCCGCGCTCGGCGACCGCGTCCGCGTGAAGACGGTGTGCGCGCGTTCGCTCGAGCGAGCGGCACGCGTCGCGTCGATCGCGCGTGCAGAGCCGAGCGTAGACGTCGAGGCGGTGATGCGCGATCCCGAGCTGGAAGCAGTCGATATCTGCTTGCCGACGCCGCTTCATCGCGAGTTCTCGGAGCGGGCATTCGCGGAGGGAAAGCACGTCTTCCTCGAGAAGCCGATCGCGCTCACGCTGGAGGACGCGGACGCGATCGTGGCCGCAGCCGAGCGGAGCGGCAGGGTGCTGATGGTCGGGCTCGTGTTGAGGTTCTGGCCGGAGTACGCGCGGCTGCACCAACTGGTGCAGGCGGGCGAGCTGGGCCGGCCATGTGCGGTGTCGACTCACCGGCTATCGCCTCCGGCGGACTGGACCGACTGGTTGGGCGACCGCGAGCAGTCGGGCGGAACGGCGGTGGATCTGCTGATCCACGACTTCGACCAGATGAACGCGCTGCTCGGCACGCCTCGGAGCGTCCACGCGAGCGAGTCGGTGCCGGGGCACGTGCAGGCGATCGTCGGATACGACGGTGCTACGGGGATTGCGGAAGGGAGCATGGCCATGCCCCGCTCGTATCCCTTCTCGAGCAACATCCGTGTGCTGGGCACAGACGGCGTCGCGGAGTACGGCTTCTCGGCCGCGCCGGTCGCAGGCGAAGGGAACATCGGCGCGTCGTCGTCGGCGCGCGGACTGCATGTCTATCCGATTGGCGGCGAGACGCGCCTCGAGGAGGTCGAGAGCGCCGATCCCTGGGTGCCCGAGCTCGAGTACTTCGTCGCGTGTCTCGAGCAGAACCGCTTCCCGGAGCTGGGCACGGGCGAGCAGGCGCGGCAGGCACTGGCGGTCTCGCTGGCCGCGAACGAATCCCTCATTGAAGGACGCGCCGTTCAGCCGTCCTAAGCGCTCAGTGACACGGCTGCGTCGGGTGTCGCGACGACGAAGCTGAAGCTCTCCTGGATGTAGGCGTGAACGACCTCCGAGTCGTGGTGGTCGTAGCCGATCGCGAAATCCTGACCGCATTCGAAGCGGAAGTCGCCGCCCCGGAGTGTCGCCACGACGGCACCGCTGACGCCGGGCGCCCAGAGCACGGGCCCGTCCAGGATCTTGCGGAGGTGATCGAGAAGGGGGTAGCCGCCGTGCTCGGCCGTCGCGACGACCGCGCTGTACTGCTCCCGGCCGAGCGCGAGCGCGTAGGGGCCGCCGATCCCGGTCTGCAGCAGGAGCTCGACGGCGGCCGCAACCGCTCTCGGAAACGAGTCCGGGACCTCGCCGAGCGGCTGCGTCGGGTGCGGTGACGCTTCGGCGATGCCGGTGATGCCGGCTTCGCGCCAGCCGTGGAAGACGCTCACGTTCTCGGCAATCGCCATCCGATGCGCTGCGTCGTCGAGCTCGCCCAGGTCGACGTCCGGACTGCCGCGGTCGTGGTCGCGAAGCTCCGCGAGACGAATCGTGAAGTCGGCGCGTAGCTCGACGAACGGCAGTACCTTCCGCTGTAGTGCGGAGACACCGTCGACGGGCGTGACGGCGATCTCGGTCGTGCGCCCGAGGTTGGAGGCCGAGTGCTCCCACCCGAACGGCCCGGCAAAGTCGACGATCTTGCGCGCAGCGAGCGCGGCAGTGAGGCGACTTCGGGCCTCTTCGTCGATCAGCTCCCAACCGGAGTCGGTGATCGGCGCGCGCGAGCGAAGGAGGTGGTTCATCGCGCGGCTCCCTTCATGCTCCCGATGCCGAGCGAGCCGCCGGGGTCCTCTCCGGTCGCCGACCCGCCTTCCGTATTCACTTCCGCCTCGGCCTCTTCGCCGTGCTCGACGATGTCGCCCGGCTGGAAGAGGACACCCTTCGCGATCTCACGCCAGCGAGGTGTCCTCCGCAGCAGGAACTCGAGGTCCATGCTGAAGTGCTTGAACTCCTCGCCCTGCGCGTCGCGCATGATCGCCGCCGCAACAGGATCTGTCTCGACTGCAAGCCGCTGCTCGTACCATCCCACTGCCTCTGCCTCCTCGGTGAGCGAC
>DASSGL010000020.1:0-4254 GCA_035693525.1 Gaiellaceae bacterium
CGTGCGGGCATTGCCGATGGCGAGCCGCAACGCGTAGCGGCCGTCGAGCTTCGTGTGCGAGACGAAGATCTCACCGCTGCGGTTCGCGCGCTCGAGGATCTGCTCGTTCTCCTCGTCGCTCCCGTTCCGGCGAAAGACGATGAGCGAGAATCGCTGCGGCGCGACGAGCTCCCAGGCGGGATCGTCGTCGACCCACGTTGCGAAGAGCTGCGCCAGGCGCATGTGCTCACGCTGGATCGCGCGCAGGCCCTCGGCGCCGAAGCAGCGCAGCACCGCCCAGAGCTTCAGCGAGCGGAACCGCCGCCCGAGCGCCGGGCCGTACTCCGAGAGAGCGTAGACGTCCTCCGGCGCGCGCAGATACTCCGGGACGAGCGAGAACGCCTGCCGAAACTCCTCCGGCCGCGACGTCCAGAGCAGCGAGCAGTCCATCGGCAGCATCAGCCACTTGTGGGGGTTGACGACGAGCGTGTCCGCAAGATCGACGCCGTCCTGCGACCACCGCTCCTCCTCGCAGATCCACGCCGAGCCGGCGTAGGCCGCGTCGACGTGCAACCACGCGCCGGCCGCATGTGCACGCTCCGCAAGGGCGCGCACCGGATCGACGGACGCGAACGACGTCGTCCCCACCGTGGCGACGACTGCCGCAACGTCGTCCAGCGGGACGGCGCTGCGCATCCGCAGCTCGTCGTCGACCTCGACCTTGCGCAGCTCCATGCCGAGCATCAGTGCCGCCTTGTCGACCGACGAGTGCGCGTGCTCGGAACAGACGACGACATTTCGCCCGGTCACGTGTCGTGCCGCGATGAGCGCGGCGAGCGTCGACGTCGACGCCGTGTCCTCGATGTGGCCGTGCCAGCCCTCCGGGAGGCCCAGCAGCTGCCGTACCCAGTCGACGACCCGCAGCTCGAGCTCGGTCGAGGCCGGCGATGCTCGCCAGAGGAGAGCGACCTGGTTCATCGTCGCCGAGAGGAGCTCGGCGAGGATGCCCGGCTCCGAGGCAGTGACCGCGAAGTACGCGAAGAAGCGCGGATGCTGCCAGTTCGTGAGCGCCGGGACGATCAGCTCGTCGACGTCGCGCAGGACGTTCGCAAACGGCTCTCCCGTCTCGGGCGGCGCTTGCGGCAGCCGGGCCGAGAGCTCGCCCGGGGCGACCTGTGCGAGCACGGGCAGCTCGTCGACGCGCTCGAGATAGCGCGCTGCCCAGTCGACCGCCGCGTAGCCGTCGTCGCGGAAGGTCATATCCCGCTCCGGCACCGCCAAGGCCGGTACCTCGGCTCCTGAGGGCCTCCGTCGAGCCTACGGCCCATGCTTCCGGCGCAGCTTCTCGAGCTGGTTCCAGGGGCGGGTGTTGAGGACGTCGTCCTTCGTGAGCCACCCGCGGCGCGCCTGGCCGATGCCGAGCTCGACGTAGCTCTGCGCGGCGACCTGGTGCCCGTCCGAGTTGACGGCGAGCTTGAGCCCCGCCTCCTTGGCGGCCCGCGCGTGCACGTCGCGCAGGTCGAGCCGATCGGGCTGCCCGTTGATCTCGAGGAAGCAGCCGACCTCGAGTGCCTTCTCGACGACCCGTTCGACGTCGACGTCGCGAGGCCCGCGGGTTCCGATCCGCCGTCCGGTCAGGTGCCCGATGCAGTCGACGTACGGGTTCTCCATCGCCTCGAGGACGCGATCGGTGGGTCGGTTCTCAGGCGCGTTGTGGACGGACGCGACGACCCAGTCGAGTGCCGCGAGCTCGTCCTCGGCGACGTCGACCTCGCCGTTCGAGCGGATGTTCGCCTCGACGCCCGCAAGGATGCGGAGCTTCGGGTAGCGCGCACGCATCGCCTCGATCTCCTCCAGCTGCGCCCCCAGACGCCCGTCGCGGAGGTAATGCGAGTGATCCGTGATCGCGTAGTACTCGTAACCGCGGGCGAGCGCGGCGACGACCATCTCCTCGAGCGTCGACTTTCCGTCGGACGACCAGTGCGTATGCGTGTGCAGGTCGCCGCGCAGGTCGGAGAGCTCGACGAGCACCGGCAGCTCGTGCTTGCGCGCCGCCTCCAGCTCCCCGCTCGCCTCGCGCAGCTCCGGCGGGATCGGCTGGTACCCGAGATACTCGTACAGCGCGTCCTCGTCCTCGGTCTTGAAGACCTCGCCGGTCTCGACCGTCGTCACGCCGTACTCCGAGATCGAAAGGCCGCGGCGAACCGCATCCTCGCGTAGCGCGACGTTGTGATCCTTCGAGCCCGTGAAGTGCTGCAGGAGGTTGCCGTACGACTCCGGCGGCACGACGCGGAGGTCGAAGCGAAGCCCGTCGTTCGAGAGCACCGTGGCCTTCGTGTCGCCCTGGGCGACGACCTCCACCACCCACGGCAGCTGCGTGAAGTACCGGGTGAGCTCGGCGGGGTCGGTCGCCGTCGCGATGATGTCGAGATCCCGGAACGTCTCCTTTCGCCGTCGCGCCGAGCCCGCCTCGGAGACGTGCACCGCGGCCGGATGCTCGCGAAGGGCGCTGACGACCGCCTGCACGGCCGGCAGTCCGACGCCGAGCAGCCGCCGCCCCGCGTCCGGGTTCTCGGCCCGAAACGCAAGCGCCTTGAGGATCTTCTCCTCGCTCTTCGGCCCGAGCCCCGCCAGCCCGCGCAGGCGCTCTCCCTCGGCGGCCGCCTTCAGCTCGTCGAGCGTCGTCACGCCGAGCTCCTTCCAGATCCGCGCCGCGGTCTTCGGCCCGAGCCCCGGCAGTCGCATGAAGAGCACGACCTCGGGCGGCACCGACGTACGCCGCTTCGTGAGCGCCTCGATCTCACCGTTCTGCACGAACTGGACGATCTTCTCCTCGATCGTCTTGCCGATGCCCTGGAGCTCCTTCGCGCGGCCGTCGAGCGCGAGCTGCGCGATCGAGCCGGACGTCTCGCGCATGCGCGTCGCGGCGCGGCGATACGCGAGGACGCGGAACGATTCGGCCCCCTCGAGCTCGAGCAGGTCGGCAAGGAGATCGAACTGGTCAGCCACCTCGGAGTTCGGCGGCAGAGTGGCGGCCACGAGACTGATGATATGTAGCCTCCCCCTCCGTGCCGAACGCGACGGTGTGCCTGCCGACGTACAACGAGCGCGAGAATCTCGAGGCCATGATCCGTGCGCTCGAGCAGTTCGGAGTCCGCGTCCTCGTCGTCGACGACAACTCCCCGGACGGCACCGGCGAGATCGCCGACCGCCTCGCGGAGGAGCTCGACTTCGTCTCCGTCCTCCACAGACAGCGCAAGGAAGGGCTCGGCCCCGCGTACCTCGCCGGGTTCGAGCGCGCTCTTGCCGACGGCGCAGACTACGTGCTCGAGCTCGACTGCGACTTCTCGCACGACCCGAGCGACGTGCCGCGCCTGATCGCAGCGTGCGAGGCCGGTGCGGATCTCGCGCTCGGGTCGCGCTACGTGGCCGGCGGCGGGACGCAGAACTGGGGCCTCGTGCGCCGGATCGTCTCCTGGGGCGGCTCGTTCTACGCGCGCGTCCTGCTCGGCGTGCGCGTGCACGACCTGACCGGCGGCTTCAAGTGCTTCAGGCGGCAGGTGCTCGAGGCGCTCGACCTCGACGCGGTGCACTCGAAGGGCTACGCCTTCCAGATCGAGATGACCTACCGGGCCCTCCGGAAGGGGTTCCGCGTCGTCGAGGTGCCCATTCGCTTCGTCGACCGCACGGAGGGTCATTCGAAGATGAGCCGCGCGATCGTCGTCGAGGCCGTCTGGAAGGTACCGCTCCTGCGGCTCGCCGCCCTCGCCGGCCGCCTCTAGTCGGGCTACTCTGGATTGCGGTGCTGGATCTCGACTCGGCGACCTTCGACTCCGCGATTGCGGGGGATCCGGTCGTGGTCGACTTCTGGGCACCGTGGTGCCGGCCGTGCAAGGCGATCGAGCCGATCCTGGAGCGGCTCGAGGCGCAGGTCCCGGTCGCGCGGCTCAACATCGACGAGCACCCGGAGATCGGCGCGCGCTACGAGGTCCTCACAGTGCCGACGGTGATGCTCTTCGCCGGAGGCGAGGCGCGCGGCGTCGTGCGCGGCGCCCGCCCGTTCGGGCACTTCGAGCGCTGGCTAGCGGAAGTGCTCCCAGCCGGTGAGCGCGAACGGCTCGCCGTGCAGGGTCAAGCCGACGCCTGACCCGGCCTCGCAGCGGCCGATCACTGTGTAGTCGAGCGGATCCGCCGTCGCCGCGAGCAGCTCGTAGTCCTCTCCGAAGCCGACGTCCGAGAGCACCGCGCCGTCGGCGAGCGGAACCCGTTCGAGCT
>DASSGL010000021.1:0-5356 GCA_035693525.1 Gaiellaceae bacterium
ACGAGGTGCAGCCGGGCGGCGGTGGGTATCTCGTGCTCCAGCGGCCGTGGCCGGCGATGCTGCGCGGCATCTTCGGCGACGACGCGCGCTACCGCGAGACGTACTGGTCGAAGTACGAGAACGTGTACTTCGCCGGCGACGGCGCGCGGATCGACCGCGACGGGGACTTCTGGCTGCTCGGACGCGTCGACGACGTGATGAACGTGAGCGGGCACCGGATCTCGACGATCGAGGTCGAGTCGGCCCTCGTCGATCACCACGACGTCGCCGAGGCTGCGGTGTGCTCGCGCAAGGATGCGACGACCGGGGAGGCGATCGTCGCCTACGTGACGCTGAAGGGGAGCGCGGAGCCGTCGGTGGAGAAGCTCGCCGAGCTGCGCGACCACGTGTCGCAGAAGATCGGCCCGATCGCGAAGCCGGCGAACATCGTCTTCACGCCGGAGCTGCCGAAGACGCGGAGCGGCAAGATCATGCGCCGGTTGCTGCGCGACGTCGCCGAGAACCGTCCGCTCGGCGACACGACGACGCTCGCCGACCCGACCGTCGTGAGCGAGATCCAGCAGCGTGCCACCGGCGAGTCGAGCGACGAGGCATAGCCCGGGGGTTTTTGCCGGAACGCGGCATTCGTCGGCGGGGGCTGAAGCTAGCTGCAACTCCAAATCTGCCTGCTAGCGGGCCCCGGATTAGGTGGCTCACCGTAGAGACGAACGGCGTCCTCGCTGCGATTGTGTCTGCGCACACCGCAAGACCCAGGAGGAGCGACGAAATGGCAGTCACCGCACTTACCCCGTTCAGGCAACGAGAGCTGGCCCACCGCGAGAACGACCGGATCGAGGTCACGCTCTACTGGCGCCCGGCGACCGACGAGCTCACGATCTGCGTCTGCGACCACCGTCGCGGTGCGTACTTCGAAGTGCGCCCGGAGCCCCACCTGGCGCTCGACGTCTTCTACCACCCGTACTCGTACGCATCGCAAAGCGACGTGCACTACGAGGACGAAAGGCTCGCGGCCTAGCCTGATGCACGAGGGAGCGCCTACTCCGACGACGAGGAGGGTGCTCACCGGATGCGCAGCGGTACTCTCGACGCTTGCCGTCGCAGTGCCCGCGGCGCACGCGAACGGCTTCGCCCGACCGCCACATTCGCCCCCGGCGGTCGATACGACGTACGGAGGGCTGATTCGCGGGCTCGATCGTCGTGCCATTCGGGACGCGACCCTCGACGAGGGAGCTCATACGGCGACCGTGACCTATCGCAACGGGCGCCGCGCCGTCGTCCGCTATCCCTCCGCGGACACGACGCTTCCGATGCGCATGGTTCACGACGGGGTCGACGTGAGCATTGCGCGCGGAAGCTCCGGGGCCGTCGTTCTTCTTCCCTTGCTGCTCGGTCTCGCCTTCGCGCTCGTGATGGGGGGCGCGCTCCTCAACCGTCGTCGGCGAACGGCGGATGCGCCGGCGAACGCCGCCGCTGCGGCCAGCGGCCTGCGTCGAGACGTCGGGCTTGCGGTTGCGCCGGATGCGCGTTTCAGTGACGTCGCCGGCTGCGACGAGGCGGTCGAGGAGCTTGCGGAGATCGTCGAGTTCCTCCGCACTCCCGAGCGGTTTGCGCGTCTCGATGCCCGCATGCCGTCCGGGCTGCTCCTCACGGGCCCTCCCGGCACGGGCAAGACGATGCTTGCGCGGGCGCTCGCCGGTGAGGCCGGCGTACGTTTCTACGCGGCCAGCGGATCGGAGTTCGTCGAGAAATACGTCGGGGTCGGCGCGAGCCGGGTGCGCGATCTCTTCAAGCGCGCCGTCGCGAGCGCGCCGTCGGTGGTCTTCATCGACGAGATCGACGCGATCGGCGGGGGCCGTAGCGAGCACGACGGAAACGGTGAAACGGCTCAGACGCTCAACGAGCTCCTCGTCCAGATGGACGGCTTCGCGACGTCCGACCACGTCGTCGTCGTAGCGGCGACGAACCGTCCGGAGATCCTCGACGCGGCGCTCCTCCGGCCGGGACGTTTCTCACGCCAGATCTCCGTGGGGCTGCCGTCCGAGGACGGTCGTCGGTCGATCCTCGCCGTGCACGGCGCCGCAAAGCCTCTCGCAGATGCAGTGGATCTCGACGCCGTCGCCGCGACTACGGGCGGCTTCTCGGGCGCGCAGCTCGCCGAGCTCTTGAACGAGGCGGCGATCATGGCGGCGCGCGAGAACCGCGAGGCGATCGACGACGATCATCTTCGCGAGGGCCTACGGCGCGTGCTCGCCGGCCCGAAGCGCAAGAGCGCACCCATCGCGCCCGGCGAGCTCGAGAAGATCGCCTATCACGAGGCGGGCCACGTGGTGTGCGCGGAGCTCTGCGAGCACCACGAGAACGCGCAACACGTGACGATCGATCCGCGCGGTAACGCAATGGGCTTCGCCCTCTTCGGTCATCAGGATCGGGCGCTCCACGACGAGGAGCACCTGCGCGAGGCCATGATCGCCTCCCTCGGCGGACGGGCGGCCGAACAGCTCGTGTTCGGGCGCGTCTCGAGTGGGGCGAAGAACGATCTCGAGAAGGTCAACGCGATCGCGCGCGCCGCGGTCACCGAGTACGGCATGTCGACCCGAATCGGACAGTTCGTCGGCGACGAGCGCCGGCTCAGCAACCAGACGAAGGCGCTGATCGAGCGTGAGGTCGAACAGCTCGTGGCCTCCGCCTACGCGGACGCGCTCGCGCTTCTCGAGAGCCACCGCGCGGAGCTCGACGCCGTCGCAGGGCGTCTGCTCGAGGCACGCGAGCTCGAGCGGGTCGACATCGTCACCGCGCTGGGCTGAGAGCTGATCCCTTCACGTCGCCCGCACTCGGCTCGGGCCTCGTAAGCTCGATCTCGTCGTCGACGCCGAGCACGCCGGACAGGTTGCCGGCCACGAATTCGGCCTCGTCGCGCTGGTACTGCCACGCGGCCGTCCCTGTGAGCGTCACGAGGCCGACGTCCACGCTCGCGTCGATCGTGCCCGGCACGAGGCTGTCCAGCATGAGCGCCTGCAGGACGTCGCCGCGCAGCTCGGCATCGTCGCGTGCATCCCCGGCGAGAATGCGCACCTCGAGCTCGTTCTTCACCGACCTGACGCCGTGGACACGCTCGGCGACGCTCTGCGCCTCGCGCTTCTGCCTGAAGCTGCCGACGGTGCCACGCAGGGTGATCTCGCCGTCCTCCGCCGATCACGTGCGTGAAAGACCGGAATCCTCTCCGACAGTGATTGCGACACATCTGCAACAGTGCGGGCATGAACCTTCGCGAGCGCTTCCGGCGCTTCTGGAGCCCCCGACCCGTCGCCGAGGATCACCCGCTCAGCGAGGAAGAGCGGAACGACCATCATCCGGACTCGGCCTACGACGAGCTGGCGCGCGACGCCGGGCGGTTCCTCGGCAACGACCTCGATCCGGACGAGCACCGGCGGGACTGACCCCACGCCACGTGGGTGTCAGGTCGCGCTAACGCTCGAGCGCGTCGTCAGCCCGGTTGGATGCTAACGATCCGCCTTCGGCGGCACGATCAGCACCGGCCGTGCTGCATGCTCCGCGACGTCGTGCGAGACGCTGCCTTCGAACACCTCGCGCGCTCCCGTCAGGCCCCGCGAGCCGAGCACGATCACGGGCGCGTCGATCTCGTCAGCGACGTCGACGATGCCTTCCCAGACCGGCGAGGCGATCGCGGCTCGTGCATCCGCGGCGAAGCCGGCCTCTCGGGCGAGCTCGGCTCCGGCGCGGGCTCGCACCATCGCGTCGTCGGCGTTCAGCTCTTCGAATGCGGCGGTCGGGGTGACAGGCGAGACGACGACAATGCTCTCCGCGGGCGTCAGCGGCGGCCCGATGTCGAGGACGACCGCCGAACGCGGGCCGAGAAGCGCGGCTGCCACGCCGATCGCATGGTCGGCGTCGTCGGAGCCGTCGTAGCAGATGAGAATCGGTGTGTCGGGCAAGGGGCCTCCTCGTCGGTTTGCGAGTCATGGTTACGGACCTGCAGTTGGGGCGCCTCGGACGAAGCTCGGACGTGCTGCGCGGTTCCGCGGCCGATCGAGGTGTTCGCTGCTCAGCCACCGGTGCGGGACTCCCGTCGGACCGATCCGGCGAGCAGAAGCGCGACGGCGACCGGCAGCAGCCACCACGCGTCGACGTCGTGACTCTCGAGCAGCCAGGTGAGGCCGAGCGCGGCCGCAAGGCCGACGGCGACCCGCCAGTCGTCGCCGACGATGAAGTTCCACCAAAAGAGCGCGAACGCCCGCAGGTACTTCATGCACGCGCCTCCGCAGCCGTCAGGGGGCGGCGCCGCCGGCGGAGCACCCGTGTGAGCGCGATGGACACGACACCGAGGAAGGCGACGATGCCGAGGATCGCGACGTCGCCGCTCGGCCACTCGACTCCGGCTCCCTCGCCTCCCCAGAAGACGCCGAAGCTCGTGAGCAGGAGCCCGACCGCGAACTTGAGCCTGTTCTCCGGCACGCGCTCGAGCGGCCCGCGCACGACGATGCCCACGGCGACCACCAGCACCACCGCCGAGGCCGCGGCAGCGGCAGCGAGACCGAGTCGGCCCTGGGTGCTGCCGAACGTGATGACGATGAACGTCACCTCGAGCCCTTCGAGCAGGACGCCCTTGAAGGCGACGGTGAACGAGTACCAGTCGATGCGCGCCGTCGACCCGGCGGGCGAGGCGGAAGCCGCCTCCTTGCGTTCGCGTGCAAACGCCGCTCCCTCGTCGTGCAGAGGCTTGTAACCGCTCGCCCGAAGAACGGCTTTCCGGAGCCATTGCAGGCCGAACGCCAGAAGCAGCGCTCCGACCACGAAGCGAAGGGTGTCGATCGGGATCAGGCGCAGCGCCGGGCCGAGCGCGGCCACGATCGCCGCCAGCACGACGCCGGCTGCGCCGACCCCGATGAGCGTCGAACGCCAGCCTCGCACCACTCCGACGGCGAGCACGATCGTCAGGGCCTCGACGGCTTCGACCGCGCTCGCGGCGAAGGTCGTGACGAAGAGAAGGACGTCGGAGCTCACGTAGATGCTTCCCGGCTCAGAGTGGGGCGAAGAGAAAGATCAACGCGAACGCGGCCCGAGGCCGCGTTCGCGAGGAGGGCTCTTCAGGTCGACGACGGCTGCGGATCCGGCTCGAGCGTGCGCCGCACGCCGCTGGAGAGGATCCGTTTGGCGCCGATGGACACGATGACCTCGGTGATGCCGGTGACGAGCGCGAACGCTGCGATGAGCGCGAGCACGACGAGCACGCCTGTGCCCGGCTTGGCGAAGATCACGATCCCGAACAGGATCGACACGATGCCGCTCAGGACCATCAGCGCGGTATCTCCGCCGTCGAGCGGCAAGTAGAACGCGC
>DASSGL010000022.1:0-2917 GCA_035693525.1 Gaiellaceae bacterium
GGACGACGTTCTCGCGCTCTGCAGCGGCCGCCGCGAGGATCCGCTCGCGCAGCGCAGGCGGCGGCGGGGGCGACTCGACGCCGAAGGCGAGGGCCGCGGAGGCCGCGCCGAGGCCCGCGAGCTCGTCGCGGCAGCGCCGGCAGCGCGCGAGGTGCGCCTCGTAGGCCTCGCGCTCGTCGGGATCGAGCGCGTCGAGTGCGTAGGCGGCGGTCAGCTCGTGGACGTCCACGACATCTCCAATCCAGGGTCGCCGAGCAGCTCGCGCAGCCGCGAAAGCCCGGCGAACATCCGGCTCTTGATCGTGCCGAGCGGCTGCCCGAGCCGTTCGGCAAGCTCCGATTGCGTGAATCCACCGTAGTACGCGAGCTCGAGCGCCTCGCGTTGCTGGTCCGGGAGCTGCCGCAGCGCGTCCTGCACCCGTTCTCGCTGAAGCCGTAGCCACGCCTCCTCGTCGACGGAGCCGCTTCCGCTCTCCGACGCGCGCTCGAGCGTGTCGGCGCGTCGTCGTTCCTCACGGCGGACCAGATCGACCGCGCGGCGGTGGACGAGGGTCAAGATCCACGTGCTCGCCTTGCCGCGCTCCGGCAGGAATCGCGCGGCCGTGCGCCAGAGCGTGAGGAACGCCTCCTGCACCACGTCCTCGGCGAGTGCTTCGTCGCGGACGACGCGCAGTGCGAGGCCGTAGGCGGGCCGTCCGTAGCGGTCGTAGAGCTCGGCGAGCGCCGATTGCTCCGACCGCGCCGCGAGCGCGACGAGCGCCTCGTCCGAGAGGTGCGCAAGCTCCCGGTTCACGCTGCCCATTCGCACCGCGCCGCCGTCCGGTTCACGGCCTGACCGTATTACTAGGATCCGGCGGATGGAACAGTTCGCTCCGACGCACCATGCCGTGCACGTGCTGCCCGAGGACGAGCTGGAGAAGAAGCTGAAGGAAGGCAGGGCCCTCCGTGTCAAGCTCGGCGTCGACCCGACGTCGCCGGACGTCCATCTCGGCTTTGCGGTCGTCCTCGATCGGCTGCGCGAGTGGCAGGACGCGGGACACGTCGTCGTCCTGATCGTCGGCGACTACACCGCCCGGATCGGCGACCCGTCGGGGCGCTCGTCCGAACGTCCCGTGCTACCCGACGAGGAGCTGGACGCGAATGCCACGCACTTCGCCGAGCAAGCCTTCCGCATCCTCGATCGAGAGCGCACGGAAGTGCGCTTCAACGGTGAATGGCTGGCACGGCTGAGCTTCGCCGAGGTCGTGCGGCTGACGCGAATGCTCACCGTCTCGCGGCTGCTCGAGCGCGACGACTTCGCGAAGCGCTTCGCGGCGCAGGAATCGATCTCGCTCTCGGAGCTCCTCTATCCGCCGATGCAGGCCTACGACTCGGTCGCGATCGACGCCGACGTCGAGATCGGCGGCACCGATCAGCTCTACAACCTGCTCACCGGCCGCGACGTGATGGAGCGCTACGGCAAGCCGCCGCAGCTCGTCGTCACGTACCCGCTCCTCGTCGGGCTCGACGGTGAGGAGAAGATGTCCAAGTCGCGCGGCAACTACGTCGGGATCCTCGAGCCGCCCGAGGAGATGTTCGGCAAGACGATGTCCATCCCGGACACGGCCATCCCGCAGTGGTGGGAGCTCGTCGTCGGCGGCGGCGAGCATCCGGACGACCCGATGGAGTGGAAGCTCGAGCTCTCCCGGCGGATCACGGAGCGCTGGCACGGCGCCGACGGCGCCCGGGCCGCCGAGGAGCATTTCACCCGCGTCGTCCGCCGCCACGAGGCGCCGGCCGAGGTGCCGGAGGCGCGCTTCGAGGCGGCGAACGGCGTCGTGTACCTCCCGGGACTGCTCCAGCAGGTCTTCGGGAACTCCGGCAGCCACTGGCGGCGGCAGATCGACCAGGGCGGCGTGAAGCTCGGCGGCGAGCCGGTACGCTCGTACGAGATCGACTCGGCCTCCCTCGACGGCGCGGTCGTGCAGGCCGGGAAGCGACAGTTCGTCCGCTTCCTCCGTGCCGGTTGACACCGCCCGCCACCCTGCTACTATTCCCCGGCTGCCCGAGAGGGCGGCGTTGAAAAGTCCCTGCAAGCGACCACAACGGAGCAGCCTCAGATTCGATCGGAACCTCATAGTTCCCCGGTTCTGAGGCCTCGGGCGTGATCGGGGCCTTTTTTACGCCGTCGTGACGGCGTGGTCTTTGAAAACTCAACAGCGTGCGTTTACGTCGAGACGCTGGTCCGGCTCGCTTCGGCGATCCGGTCAGCGGATAGACCCTGTCCGACCTCTCTCGAGAGGTCGACTTTGAGCGCAAGCTCGAAGTGCAGAATTGGCCGGCAAGTCCGGTCAACCATCTTCACGGAGAGTTTGATCCTGGCTCAGGACGAACGCTGGCGGCGCGCTTAACACATGCAAGTCGAGCGAGAACCGGCCCTTCGGGACCGGGGACAGCGGCGAACGGGTGAGTAACACGTGAGTAATCCACCCCCGACACTGGGATAGCCCGGGGAAACCCGGATTAATACCGGATAGCCACTTCGGTTTTCGGACCGAAATGAAAAGGTAGCTTCGGCCTCCGGTTGGGGACGAGCTCGCGGCGGATTAGCTTGTTGGCGGGGTAATGGCCCACCAAGGCGACGATCCGTAGCTGGTCTGAGAGGACGATCAGCCACACTGGGACTGAGACACGGCCCAGACTCCTACGGGAGGCAGCAGTGGGGAATCTTGTGCAATGGGCGAAAGCCTGACACAGCGACGCCGCGTGAGGGAAGAAGGCCTTCGGGTTGTAAACCTCTTTCAGGAGGGACGAAGCCACTCGGGTGAATAGCCCAGAGGGTGACGGTACCTCCAGAAGAAGCCCCGGCTAACTACGTGCCAGCAGCCGCGGTAATACGTAGGGGGCAAGCGTTGTCCGGATTTATTGGGCGTAAAGAG
>DASSGL010000023.1:0-7480 GCA_035693525.1 Gaiellaceae bacterium
CCACCCAGGAGATGCCGCAGCTCGCGCAGATCATCCAGAGCTCGGTCGCGGCCATCGGGATCAAGATGAAGCTCAACCTCATGGCCTCGACCGCATACTTCGCCGGCTCGCAGACCGGTCCGCCGTCGGGGTGGGGATCGACGCCGTGGCTCAACACACCGATGAACATCACGGACTGGGGCTTTCGACCGGTGCCGAACATCTACCTGACGGCTGCGCTCGGGACGAAGGGCATCTGGAACGCCGCGCACTACTCGAACAAGCATTTCGACCGGCTCGCGAAGTCGTACGTCGCGGCGATCTCCGTCAAGGATCAACGGCGGTTCGCGAAGCAGCTGGAGCAGATCCTCCTGCACGACACTCCGGTGATCTTCCCGTACTTCTACGACTACATCGCGGCCGGCTCCCCGCGCGTGAAGGGATACCGCGCGGATGCTCTCGGCCCGGTCTACCTCAGCAAGACGTCGATCGCCTGAAGCGGCGCCGCTCGCGCCGCTCGCCATGACCGAGGAACGTCTGCCCGTCATCATGGACGTCGACACCGGTGTCGACGACTGTGTCGCGCTGCTCTATGCGGTCGCCTCGCCGGACGTCGAGCTCGTTGCCGCGACCTGCTCCGCGGGCAACGTCGAAGCGCCGCGCGCGGCGGCGAACACGCTGGCGGTTCTGGAGCTCGCGGGCGCAGGCTACGTCGAGGTCGCGCTCGGGAGCCTCGCGCCACTCTCCGCGCCGCTCCGCACCGCGACGAGTCACGGTCCCGACGGGCTCGGATATGCCGAGCTTCCCGAGGCACGCCGGCCTCTCTCCCCTCGCTTCGCTCCCGATCTCCTCGTCGAGGAGGTGCGCCGGCGGCCCGGCGCGATCACGCTCGTGGCGACCGGCCCGCTCACCAACGTCGCGCTCGCGGTCGAGCGCGAGCCCGACCTGCCCCGCCTGCTGCGACGCCTCGTGATCATGGGTGGCTCGTTCGACTACCCCGGCAACACGACTCCCGCGGCCGAGTTCAACGTCCTCGTCGACCCCGAGGCCGCGAAGGCCGTTCTGGACGCCTTCTCCAGGTCCGGCAACCCGCGGCCGCTCCTTTGCGGGCTGAACGTCACCGAACGGGCCGAGTTCCGGCCCGAGCATGCCCGGCGGCTCGCTCGGCTCGCCGGCAGCACGCCCGACGAGCTGCCGGCCCCCGACGACCCGGCCGGCACGCGCTCCCGCGCCTCGAGCCCGGTGGTTCGCTGCGTCTCGGACGCCCTCCGCTTCTCGATGGAAGCGCATCTGCGCTCCGAGCAGCGTTACGTCGCGCATCTGCACGATCCGCTGGCGGTCTCGCTCGCGCTCGACGGATCGCTCGGGCAGACTCGACCCGGGACCGTGGACGTCGAGCTCGACGGCTCGCTCACGCGAGGCATGACGGTTGTGGACTGGCGCGGGCTCTGGGGGCGGGCGCCAAACGCGGACGTCGTCGTGCAGGTCGATGCCGGGCGGTTCCTCGACGGGCTCATCGACCGGCTCGCAG
The DNA here is from genome assembly GCA_035693525.1 of Gaiellaceae bacterium. Classification (GTDB taxonomy): domain Bacteria; phylum Actinomycetota; class Thermoleophilia; order Gaiellales; family Gaiellaceae; genus Palsa-739. The sequence goes on from DASSGL010000023.1 coordinate 1,511, forward strand.
CGCTCGCCCGGCGACGATCGAGCCGATCCCGAGACTAGAAGCCGGCGTCCCTGCGCAGCCTCTGGGCGATCTCGGCGATCTCGTCCGGAGCGTAGTCGGGCGCGAAGACGTCTTCCTCCGGCGGCGCGTCCGGCCAGGGGAAGCCCTCCGGGGCCGGGTGGACGACGCGCAGCTCCTCGCCGGTCTCGGGGTGCGCGCCCTTGAACACGGCTGCGACTTCCTTGTAGTCGTCGGGTGTGAAGCGATAGAGCGTGAGATGCGAGCCGCGCTCCAGGTGCGGGCGGCACTCGGGGATCTTGTCGGTCGGGATCCGCGGCATCGGGAACGCCTTGGTCAGCTCGATGCCGGTGAGCAGCTCGAGCGCCCGCGCGTAGGCGACCTGATGCACGCCGCCGCGCACGATCAGGTAGCCGGTGAGCGCGCGGGCGGCGGGGTGGTCGACCGTCTCGTAGACCTTGAGCTTGCCGTTGCGCGCGCCGGTCTCGAGAAAGTAGTTGTGGGTCAGATTCTCGACGAGATCTCCGGAGGAGAACACGTAGTCACCCGTCCACGGCGCGCCGCCGGAGTCGACCGGTAGCACTCCCTTGCCCGCCTTGAGGACATGGGCGGGGTTGCCCGTCGCCAGGATCTCGCGGGCGTCGGCTCCGGTGAGCATCGAGGTGATGGTCGCGCCGACGGCCTCGATGTGGCCGTACTCCTCGGCCGCGATGTTGGCGATCAGATCGTAGAACGGGCGCAGCTCCGTGCGGCCGCGGAAGCTGAACGACTGGAACGTGTAGTTCATGAGCGTCGACATCTCGCCGAAGCGCCCACCCATCAGCTCCTGAACGGCCATCGCCCCCGCAGGATCCGGATCGCCGGCGGGAAGCTCGACGCCGATGCGGTCATACCGAAGAATCACGCCGTACCTCCTTGATCGCGTCTCGCAGCGAGACCAGGATGCGGTCGTCGCGAAATCAGCATCCGTGCGCGGGCGGGCGCCGGCCATACGTTTGGCGGACCCGGTGATCCGATTGCGCGATCACGCTGCGGCCCGTCGCATGTCGCCGGCGTGTCGTCTACCCTCGCTGAGAACGGCCGATGACAAAGAGCTTGGTGACCGCGTTCGCGCTGGCCGGAGCACTCGCGTGCAGCTCGGGTGCATCTGTCCGAGCCGCCGGCTCACCGACCACACCTTCCCCGTCGAAGTCGCCGTCGAGCCTTGCTCCGATCCACGGGCACTACTCCCCGGCGATCGACCCTGCGAACTTCGTGGCGAGAGTCGACAACCCGTGGTGGCCCCTCGCGCCCGGAACCGCCTTTCACTATCGAGGCATGCGTGGACGCACGCCGCAGACCGACGACGAGCTCGTGATTCGTCGAACCGAGCAGATCCTCGGCGTCACGTGCACGGTCGTCCGCGACACGGTCTCCGAGCACGGGCGGCCGATCGAGCGCACGCTCGATTACTACGCACAGGACAAGCAGGGGAACGTCTGGTATTTGGGCGAAGACTCCTTCGAGCTGAAGCACGGACGCTTCGTCAGGGCGAGCGACTCGTGGCGGTCGGGAGTCGACGGCGCGAAGCCCGGCATCATCATGCCCGCCGACCCGAGACGGGGCGACCGCTACCGGCAGGAGTACTACCCGCCCGGGCAGGCTCTCGACCAGGCGCTCGTTCTCGGGCATCGCGGGCCCGTCACGGTGCCTTACGGCACGTTCAAGCGCGCGCTCGTGACGAGCGAGCTCAGCCCGCTCGAGCCGCAGACCGAGAAGAAGTACTACGTGGCGGGAGTCGGCGAGATCTCGGAACGCGTCGTCAAGGGACACCACGAGGAGTTCGACCTCGTGAGCGTCACGCACTGATTCCGCGCGGCGAGCCCAGGCACGCCCGTCCTCGAAGGGAGTAGCTTCCCGGGTGACAGCGATGTCGTGAGGAGCCTGACCGGATGACGACGATGTCGACGACGGGCGCGCCGCTGCTCGAGGCGCGGGGGATCCAGAAGCACTTCGGCCATGTCGTCGCGCTCGCCTCGGCCAACTTCGAGCTCGCGCCCAACGAGGTGCACGCGATCGTCGGAGACAACGGCGCCGGCAAGTCGACGCTGATCAAGATCGTCTCCGGCGTCTACCACGCGGACGGCGGCGAGCTCTTGCTCGACGGCAAGCCGATCACCATCTCCAACCCACGCGAAGCGAGGCAGCTCGGGATCGAGACGGTCTACCAGGATCTCGCGCTAGCCGACCACCTTGACGCGGCCGCCAACCTCTTCCTCGGGCGCGAGGAGTACCTCCCCGGCCTGCTCGGCCGGCTCGGCTTCCTCGACCGCAAGACGATGCGCCGCCGCGCGGAAGAAGAGATGCGCCGCTTGAAGATCGGGATCAAGTCGGTCGACCAGGCGGTGGTCAACCTCTCGGGCGGGCAGCGCCAGGCCGTCGCCGTCGCACGCGCCATCGCGTGGGGGAGGCGGATCGTGATCATGGACGAGCCGACCGCGGCGCTCGGCGTGCGCGAGTCCTCGATGGTGCTCGAGCTGATCAAGGAGGTCCGGAGCCACGGTCTCTCGATCATCATGATCAGCCACAACCTGCCCGAGGTCTTCGCAGTCGCCGACCGGATCACGGTGCTGCGGCTCGGTCGGACGATCAGGACGTTGAGGACCAGCGAGACCACCCTCGAGGCGGTCGTCGGGATGATGACCGGCGCCGTCGGAGTCGCCGCGTGAGAGGCGAGGCGTGACCGAGACGCAGATGCGGGAGGAGTTCGACGCGACCGCAGCGGCCGCCCCCCGCCCCGGGCGCTCGCAGCAGGCGGCGCTGGTTCTCAGCCGCTCGTGGCTCTTCGTCTTCTTGATCCTGCTCGTCGGGTTCTTCTGGCTGTCCACGCCTTCCGGGACGTTCCTGACCCGCTCGAACCTGACGCAGATCGGACTCTCCACCTCCGAGGTCGTGCTACTCGCCATCGGCGAGACGTTCGTGATCGTGACGGCGGGCATCGACCTCTCGATCGGCGGCATCCTCTTCCTCGCCGGAGTCTGCGGCGGCGAGGTGATGCTCCACGTCTCGGGGACGAGCACACAGGTGGTCGCCGGCCAGTATCCGCACGCGGCCCTGGGGATCACGCTCGGCGTGATCGTCTGCATCCTCACCGGCGCCGTCTGCGGTCTCGGGAACGGGATCGCGATCACAAAGCTGAGGCTGCCGCCGTTCATCGTCACGCTCGGCACGCTCGGCATCACGTTCGGCCTCGGAGAGGTGATCGACGGCGGCTCCTATCTGCCGGCGCCGGTCCCGACCAGCCTTTCGCAGGGCTTCGGGGCCGGCAAGTTCCTCGGGCTCTTCTATCCGATCTGGGTCGCGCTCGCATTCCTCCTCGCGGCGCACATCGTCTTCACCTACGCGCGCTTCGGGCGCTACACGCGCGCAGTCGGCTCGAACGCGGAGGGCACCCGCCGCGCCGGCATCGCGGTCGACCGGCACATCATCAAGGTCTACACCCTCGCCGGGCTCCTGGCCGGGGTGGCGGCGGTCGTCGACCTCGCGATCTATACGAACACGACCGCGATCTCGCACCGCGGCGACAACCTGAACGCGATCAGCGCCGTCGTCCTCGGCGGCACGAGCCTCTTCGGCGGCGTCGGCAGCATCCTGATGAGCGCGGTCGGCGCGTTCGTGCCGACCGTGCTCCAGAACGGGCTCGTGATCAAGAACGTCCAGCCGTTCTGGCAGGAGGTCGTCGTCGGCGCCACGATCATCCTGGCCGTCTACCTCGACCAACTGCGCCGCAGGCGCACGGAATCGGGCTGAGAGGAGGTGGAGCCGAGAGCCACAACACGCAGGCCGCAACCGGAAGGAAGGAGAAGCTGAGAGATGTCACGTCGTGTTCTCGCAGTGATCGCGACGCTGGCCCTTGCTGTGGCCGTCGTCGCCTCGACCGCGTCCGGCGGAGGAGCGGCCCCCGCCACGAAGCAGTCCGCGAAGAAGACGTACAAGTTCGTCCTCGTCGCGGGAATCGCCTCGGACGCCTTCTACCTCACGATGAAGAAGGGCGCGCAGGCCGCGGCGCAGAAGCTCGGCAACGTGACCGTCCAGTTCACGGGCTCGCCTCAGGCGTTCTCGCCGCCGACGCAGATCCCGTACCTGAACGCTGCGATCGCCAAGAAGCCGGACGCGATCCTCATCGCACCCACGGACAAGACTGCGTTGATCGCGCCGATCCAGCGGGCGGTCTCTGCGGGCATACCGGTGGTCACCGTCGACACGTTCATCACGAAGCCGATCGCGTTCACGAACGTCTCGACGGACAACCTCGCCGGCGGTCGCGCCGCAGCCGACGCTCTCGTCAAGGCGATCGGCAGCTCGGGCGAAGTCGCCGGCATCAGCGTCAACCCGGGCATCAGCACGACCGACCAGCGGCAGCAGGGCTTCGAGCAGGAGCTCAAGAAGTACCCGAACGTCAAGTACCTCGGGACGCAGTACTGCAACGACGACCAGACGAAGGCGACGAACCTCATGTCCGCGCTCCTCGCCGGGCACCCGAACCTCAAAGGGGTCTTCGCGATGAACGTCGTCTCGGGCAACGGCGTCACCGCAGCGGTCACGGCCGCCGGCAAGTCCGGCCAGGTGAAGCTCGTCGAGTTCGACGCCGGCCCACCGCAGGTTCAGGCGCTGAAGGCCGGGACGATCGACGCGCTCGTCGCGCAGTATCCGTACGGCATCGGGCAGCTCGGTGTCCGGCTCGCGTACCAGTTCGTCACCGGCCACAAGGCTGGGATCAAGAAGCACTACGGAACCGGCTCGGACATCATCACGAAGCAGAACGTCAATCTGCCGTCGACGAAGAAGTACCTCTACACGCCGTAACGGTGTCAGGAGACGGACGAGCCGCGTTCGCGGCTCGTCCGTCGGCGCCCCGACCGTTCCCGCAGGGATCTATCGCGCGCGGGCCGTTCCGCCAAGCCGCTGTTCAGGGCGCGTTCAGACATCGCTGGAGCGGGGTGGCAATTACCGCTCGGCTGGGTTACCGTGAAGTGGCTGCGGCCGTTGGTGGGGACCCTCGAGGGGAGGGAGAGGGAGAGCCGTAGCAGTGAGGCGTTGGTTCGATCCCGGTTGGTACCGGTTCCTCTGGCGGAGGATCGGGCCTGATGGGCGCCTGCTCGTCGGAATCCTGGCAGCGGCCGCAGTCGCCGTCGGTGGGTTCTTCTCGGTGCGTGCCTTTGCGAGCTCCGGCGAGCCGGGCTCCGCGGGGTACGTCCGGCTGACGACGACGATCACGAAGGTCGTGCACGTGAGCGGCGACGGCCGAACGGTCGTACGACGCATCCCGGTGGTGCGGCGGATCTTCGAGAAGCCGGTCACGCTCGAACGGACGACGACTGTTCCGGGCGAAGGCGGGACGACGGTCGTCACGCAGCCGGTCGTCCGTTATCGACCCGTCTACCGCCGTCAGGTCGTGACCATTCACGGCAAGGCGGCCACGGTCAAGCAGGTGGTCACCGACGTCCAGCGACTGACGGACACGCGGGTCACCACCGTGACGAACGAGCGGACGGTCGTCCAGGCTCAGACGGTCACCGTCGTCCGGATGCAGACGTCGCCTCCGGAGACCGTGCTCGTCCACCAGCCGCCGGCCACCGTGACGGTGACGGTGACCATGCCGTTCATGACGATCACGGTCCCGACGTACACGATTCCCTGAGGGTTTCCGCGTTCGGCGCCACGGAGAGGAAGGAGTCCGCCGAAGCCTTGCGAACCCGCAAAGGTGGACGTCACCGAGATCACGGCAATTCGCTCCGGCATTCGCGCCCATCTTCACCGCTGGATCGCGCGTCCCGTCGCTCCTCCCACGCTGCGCGCCCTCGTTGCGCTTCTGCTCTCCGCCTTCCTTCTCGGCGGCGTGCTTGCGGCGCTCCTCTTCGTCGGGGTATGGCGCCATACCGCGGCCGAGGGCGACCGTGCTCGGAGCGCACAGCTCGAGAGCCGACGGGCTCT
>DASSGL010000024.1:0-5654 GCA_035693525.1 Gaiellaceae bacterium
AACGACTGCAACCAGGCTAAAGCCTGGTTGCGAAAGCAAACCGCAACCCGCCTCGAAGCCTGGTCGCGAAAAGCTGACGCTCCTTGGTTACAGGCGGGAATCGTCCCCTTGGGATGATGCCTAGCGGCCGGGGCGAAGCCACGATCGCGGCGTGGCCGACTCGACCGGCGTCCCCGACACCGCGCGCTCCGCTGCCTCGACCGGCCCCCCCGCGCCGGCCGGCTCTCCGCCGGTTCCTACACCGCCGGTGCCCGCCGAGCCGGCGTCGGAACCGCCGGCCCCGAGCGAGCCGCCGCGCAAGAAGTTCAAGTTCCCGACCGCCTTCACCGTCCTCGCAGCGGTGCTGATCCTCGTCTGGATCGCGTCCTTCTTCGTCCCGGCCGGCATCTACTCGACGAACGCGGCGACCGGAGCGCCGATGCCGGGGACGTATCACAAGCTGCCGTCGTGCTCCGCCGTCGCAGCAGGCGGCGCGGCCCTCGTCGTCGACTCGCCCGGCGAAGCGGGCGTGGCTCCGGCGGACACGCAGGCTGCTCCGGGCGCGCACGTGACGCCCGCGCCCGGAGAGAACTGCGTCGACACCTCGTTCACGTACCGCTTCAAGCAGCTCTGGAATGCCCCGCCGAACGGCCTCTACGGCGTCGAGGGCAGCAACGGCTTCGTCGGCCCGTGGGAACAGGGCTTCCTGTACGGGTCCGGAGCGATCTTCCTCTTCGTGCTCGCAGTCGGCGCGTTCATCACGGTCACGATGAAGACGGAGGCGATCCAGACCGGGATCGGTCGGCTCGCCGTGCGTTTCCGGCACAGCGGCTCCGTGCTGATCGCGATCTTGATGTGCGTCTTCGCGATCGGGGGGACGACGTACGGCATGTGGGAGGAGACGCTCGGCTTCTTCGTCCTGCTCGTCCCGCTCACGCTCGCGCTCAACTACGACCGCATGGTCGGGGCCGCGATCATCTTCCTCGGCGCGGGCGCAGGCGTGATCGGCTCGACGGTGAACCCGTTCTCCACCGGCGTCGCGTCGGACGCAGCCGGAACGAGCATCGGCGCCGGGATCGGCCTCCGGATCGCGCTCTGGGTCGTCATGGTCGCCCTCGGGATCGGCTACGTCCTGTGGTACGCGCGCCGCGTGAGCCGGAACCCCGAGAAATCGGTCGTCGGCGTGTCGGCGGCCGATGCGGCGGATGCGGAGCGGCTCGTCACGGACGTCCCGCGACTCACCGGACGCCAGAAGCTCGTACTCGTCATCTTCGCCGGGACGTTCCTCGTGATGATCTACGGCTTCATCCCCTGGAACGACCTCTGGCAGGAGGGATTCGGCAAGGACTTCCCGCTCCCGACGTTCTCCGATTTCTACTTCCCCGAGTCGGCGGCGCTCTTCCTCGTGATGGCGGTGGTGATAGGCCTGATCGCGAGGCTCGGCGAAGAAGGGACGGTCACGACGATCGTCGCCGGTGCGTCCGACTTCCTCGGCGCCGCCCTGATCATCGTGCTCGCCCGCGGGATCACCGTCGTCATGCGGAACGCGTACATGACCGACACGATCCTGCACTGGATGGAGAACAAGGTCGCCGGCTCGTCGCAAGGCGCCTTCGCGATCCTCGCGTTCCTCGTCAACATCCCGATCGCGTTCCTCGTCCCGTCGTCGTCGGGTCATGCCGCGCTCGTCATGCCGATCCTCGCGCCGCTCGCGGACTTCGCGAACGTGTCGCGCTCGGTCGTCGTGACGGCGTTCCAGTCGGCTTCGGGATTCGTGAACCTCTTCACGCCGACGTCGGCGGTGATCATGGGCGGCCTCGCTCTCGCGAAGGTCGGCTACAACAGCTACCTCAAGTTCGTCTGGCCGTACCTCGCAGCGGTCTTCGTCATCGTCTGCGCATTCGTCGGCATCGCCGCGGCAGTCGGCTGAGCCCTACGGAAGGAGATCACGGACCATGTCCACAGTCACCGCGCCGGCGCTAGGCGCCAACTCGGAGGTCGGAACGCTTCGGAGCGTGATGGTCCATCGGCCGGACCTCGCGCACGAGCGCCTCTCGCCGACCAACTGCCACGAACTGCTCTTCGACGACGTGATCTGGGTGCGCCGGGCGCGCCAGGAGCACGACGCATTCGTCGACCTGATGCGCGAGCGGGGCGTGGAAGTGGTGCTTCTGCACGATCTGCTCGCAGAGACGCTCGACGACCAGGCGGCGCGCGACTGGGTGCTGAGCCGACGGCTGAAGCCGGAGGAGGTCACGGCGATCTTCTCCGACGAGCTCACATCCTGGATGCGCGAGATGGCGTCCGACGAGCTCGCGGCACGGCTGACCGGCGGCGTCACGGTCGCCGAGCTGCCCGATGACATACGAACTGCCGTCGAGGGCGCGCTGCGCCCGAACGACTTCGTGATCGCGCCTTTGCCGAACCAGCTGTTCACGCGCGACACGAGCGCCTGGATCTACGGCGGTGTCGCGATCACGCACATGTTCTGGCCGGCGCGCCAGCACGAGACGCTGAACGTCGAGGCGATCTACCGCTTCCACCCGCGCTTCAAGGCCGCCGAGTTCCCGATCTGGTACGGGGGCGTCGACCACGATTGGGCCGGCGCGACCATCGAGGGCGGCGACATCATGCCGGTCGGGGACGGTGTCGTTCTCGTCGGGATGGGCGAGCGGACGAACGCGCGCGCGGTCAGCATCATGGCGCGCAACCTGTTCGAGGCCGGTGCTGCGCGGCTCGTGATCGGCGCGCACATGCCGCGCGAGCGGGCGGCCATGCACCTGGACACCGTCTTCACGTTCTGCGACCGCAACGCCGTCACGATCTACGAGCCCGTGGTGAAGCAGATCCTGCCGATCCTCTTCTCCCCCGGCGGCCAGAACGGCGTCACCGGGAAGATCTCGAGCCGCGGCTTCCTGGACGAGGTCAAGGACGCGTGCGGGATCACCGACCTGCGCGTGGTGACGACCGCAGGCGATGAGTTCGAGGCCGAGCGGACCCAGTGGGACGACGGCAACAACGTCGTTGCACTCGCGCCCGGTGTCGTCGTCGCCTACGAACGCAACGAGGCGACGAACGCGAAGCTCGCCAAGGCCGGAATCGAGGTCCTGGCCATCGCGGGCCAGGAGCTGGGGCGCGGCCGTGGCGGCGGCCACTGCATGACCTGTCCGATCGTCCGCGACGCTTGAGAGGAGCGAAAGACATGAGCACCGTCATCGATCTCCACGGCCGCAGCTTTCTGAGGCTGGCCGACTACGGCCCGGACGAGATCCGCTATCTGCTCGACCTCGCCGCCGAGCTGAAAGCTGCGAAGAAGGAAGGGCGGGAGGAGCAGCATCTCGTCGGCAGGGAGATCGCGCTGATCTTCGAGAAGGACTCGACGCGGACCCGCTGCGCCTTCGAGGTCGCCGCCTACGACCAGGGCGCGCACGTCACCTTCCTCGGTCCGAGCGGCTCGCACATGGGTCACAAGGAGACCGTGAAGGACACCGCCCGTGTGCTCGGGCGCATGTACGACGCGATCGAGTTCCGCGGCTTCGAGCAGACCGCCGCCCAGGAGCTCGCGAAGTGGTCCGGAGTCCCGATCTACAACGGGCTCACCGACGAGTGGCATCCCACGCAGATCCTCGCCGACTTCCTGACGATGCGAGAGCACTCGGACAAGCCGCTCGAGGAGGTCGTGTACTGCTACCTCGGCGACGCCCGATTCAACATGGCGGACTCCTATCTCGTCGGGGGCGCAAAGCTCGGCATGGACGTCCGCATAGCGAGCCCGAAGTCGCTGTGGCCGTCGGAGGAGCACACGCAGCTCGCGCACGAGATCGCCGAGGAGACAGGCGCGAAGATCGTGGTCACCGAGGACGTCGCCGAGGCCGTGAAGGGCGCCGACTTCCTGCTCACCGACGTGTGGGTGTCGATGGGAGAGCCGGACGAGGTCTGGGCGGAGCGCATCGACCTGCTGAAGCCTTACCAGGTCAACGCCGAGACCATGCGATTGACCGGCAACCCGAACGTGAAGTTCATGCATTGCCTGCCGGCCTTCCACAACACCGACACGCAGGTCGGCAAGGAGATCTACGAGAAGTTCGGGATGCCGGCTCTCGAGGTCACGGAAGAGGTGTTCGAGTCGCCGGCGTCCGTCGTCTTCGACGAAGCGGAGAACCGGCTGCACACGATCAAGGCGGTCATGGTCGCCACCCTCGGGAGCTGACGATGCGCGTCGTCGTCGCCCTCGGTGGCAATGCACTGCTCCGGCGCGGCCAGCCGCTCACGGCCGAGAACCAGCGGGCGAACGCGCGGGACGCGTGCCGCGCTCTCGCGCCGCTCGCCGGCGAGCACGAGCTCGTCGTCTCGCACGGTAACGGGCCGCAGGTCGGGCTGCTCGCGCTCGAGGCCGCGGCGTACACCGAGGTCGAGCCGTACCCGCTCGACGTGCTCGGGGCGCAGACCGAGGGGATGATCGGCTATATCCTCCAGCAGGAGCTCGGCAACCTGCTGCCGTTCGAGCGGCGGCTCGCGTCGCTTCTCACGCTCGTCGAGGTCGATCCTGCCGACCCCGCCTTCGGCAACCCGACGAAGCCCGTCGGGCCGATCTACACGAAGGAGGAGGCAGACGCGCTGGCCGCCGACAAGGGCTGGACGTTCAAGCCCGACGGCGACAGCTACCGCCGCGTCGTCCCCTCCCCCGTCCCGCAGCGCATCTTCGGGCTCGAGCCGCTCGAGTGGCTGCTCGAGAAGGGCTCCGTCGTGATCTGCGCGGGCGGCGGCGGCATCCCGGTCATGTACACCGACGAGCCTGTCCCGGCCGGGAGACGGCTCGTCGGCATCGAGGCCGTCATCGACAAGGATCTCGCCAGCGCACTCCTCGCCGCCGACCTCCACGCCGACGCGCTCCTCATCGTCACGGACGTCGACGCGGTCTACTCGGGCTGGGGCACTCCTGACCAGCACGCGATCCGCCGCGCAGCGCCCTCGGCGCTCGAGGCGTCCGAGTTCGCCGAGGGGTCGATGGGCCCGAAGGTCCATGCCGCCTGCAAGTTCGTCGAGCAAACGGGCGGGTTCGCGGCGATCGGCTCGATCACCGACACGGAGGCGTTGCTGCGCGGTGAGGCCGGAACGGTGGTCGCGCTCGACGCCGCCGGACTCGAGCTCGTCGGAGCGTAGGCGATCGATCTACAAGACAAGGAGCGTGCGAAGACGATGGCCACGACCGCAGAAGCCCCCGTCCGGCAGAGCCCCCCGGACGAGCACTGGTACACGTTCGCGCCCGACGAGGTCACCGGCGGGCTCGACGTCGACGCGACGCGCGGTTTGTCGCAGGCGGAGGCGGCGGCGCGGCTCGAGAAGTACGGCCCGAACACGTTCGCGGTCGCCGCGAAGGAGCCGCGCTGGCGCGCGTTCCTCCGCCAGTACCGCGACGGCATGCAGATCGTCCTGCTCGTCGCCGGCATCGGGAGCATCTGGCCGCTGCACGAGCTCGGCACGGGTCTCGTCATCATCTTCCTGACGCTCTTCAACGCGGTCCTCGGCCTCCGCCAGGAGGGCAAGGCCGCCGAGGCCGTCGCCGCGCTCCAGAAGATGATGATCATCAAGGCGCGCGTTCGCCGCGACGGCGAGCTCGTGCAGCTCCCGGCCGAGCAGCTCGTGCCCGGCGACGTCGTCTCGATCGAGGCCGG
>DASSGL010000025.1:0-7451 GCA_035693525.1 Gaiellaceae bacterium
GTTCGCGATCCGTGCAGCGGCGGCGGCGATGCGATCCGCCTTGTCGCGATCGAGCAGCCCGAGGTCTGCGTTCACGCGTGCGGCCGCACCCTTGATCCGGCCGAGCCAGCGCGCGACGGGGACCGGGATCGGCTCGCCCGACACCGGGAAGTTCACGACCGCTTTCGCTGTCTCACCGCCCCATAGCTCGTGCTTCTCCTCCGTGCTGCTCACGGCCCGAGTGTAGGCGAAGCGTTGTGATAGACCCGGTGCCGGCCGGAATGACTCGCCCTTCGGGGTCTTCGCCAACCACTAGCCGGCCGCTACCCGCTCGGCGGCTGCGAGCAGCTCGTCCCACGTGCAGATCTTCACACGCGGGCGGCCGAGGGGCTCGCCTGCGGCACGCTCGACCTCGTCGATCGACGCCCAGCCCGCGTACACCACGAGACGGGCGCCTCGGTCGACGAGAAGGCGCTCGATCGCGGACGGATCGCGGTCGAGGCGCGGCGCGTCGTGCAGGTCCTGGAGCAGCAGCTCCACGGTCTCGCTCGCGTCCTTCTTGTTCGTGCCGATGACGCCGGTCGGGCCGCGCTTGATCCACCCGGCGGCATAGGTCCGCTCGCCGACGCGGCCGCCCTCGTTCGGCATGGTGCCCCGCCCGTCGTCGAACGGGACGCCGGGCAGCGCGACGCCGCGATAGCCCACGCTCCGAAAGACGATCCCGCAGGGGAGCGTCTCGATCTCGCCGGTCGGCACGGCGCGCAGCGCACCGTGCTCGTCGGCCTCGAGCCGGTTGTGGACGAGCTCGATCGCCTCCACGCGCTCTTCGCCCAGGATCGCGACGGGCGAGCGCAGGAAGCGAAGGACGAGCCGCTTCGCCTTCCCTTCGGGCTCGCGGGCTGCGAATCCGCGCAGGACCTCGAGGTTGCGCTCGGAGTTCGTGTCGGTCGCCACCGCGCCCTGCAGGTCGGCCGGATCGACGATCACGTCTGCGCCTGCGAGCTCGCCCAGCTCGATCAGCTCGGGCGTCGTGAACGCGGCCTGCGCCGGGCCGCGTCGGCCGACCATCACGATCTCGCGGATGCCGGCGCTCGTGAACGCCTCGATCGCCGCGTCGGTCGTGTCGGTCGGGTCGAGCTCCTCCGGAGTCAGCGCGAGCATGCGGGCGACGTCGACCGCGACGTTGCCGTTGCCGATCACGACCGCCCTGTCGCCGGAGAGGTCGAAGCTCAGGTCCTGGAAGTCCGGATGGCCGTTGTACCAGGCGACGAACTCGGTTGCCGCCCAGGAGCCGGGCAGGTCCTCGCCTGGGATGCCCATCCGGCGGTCGCTCTGGGCGCCCACCGCATAGACGACCGCGTCGTAGTGGTCGAGCAGCTCCTCGTGGCTCACGTCACGTCCGACCTCGACGTTGCCCAGGAAGCGGAAGCCGGGCTGGAGGGCGATCCGCTCGAACGCGCGTGACACGGACTTGATCTTCGGATGGTCGGGTGCGACGCCGAGCCGCACGAGGCCCCAGGGCGTCGGCAAACGCTCGATCAGATCGACCTCGACCGGCACGTCGGCGGAAAGGAGCGCCCCGGCCGCGTAGAAGCCGGCCGGGCCCGAGCCGACGACCGCGACACGCAGGGCAGCCACGGCGGTGATGCTAGATGCGGCCCAGATTTCGCCCGGCTGCCGGCTGCGGGGTGATCAGGCCGTCGAGGCGGTGGCCGGCGACGCCTCGGGCGCGCGGGCCTCGAGCCAGGCGCGCCGTGCCATCAGCCCCGTGACGGCGACGATCACGAGCGCGTTGAGCGGGTGGAGGAAGCCGAGAGCGGGGACGCTGCCGCCGATCCAGGCCAGGATCATCTGCAGGATGCCGAGGAGGACGAGACCGCCGGTCCACTTGAGCTTCTGACGGCCGAGCCGGCCCGCGGCGGTGGCGACGAGCAGCACGATGAAGGCGATGATGATGATCGAGCCGAGCGCGGCGTGGAAGCCGAAGCCGTCCTCGAGGCTCTTCTTCGTGATCGAGCCGTCGTCGTCGGCCACCTTGACCGCATTGAAGATGCCGTAACCGGCCGCGCCGACCTGGACGAGGACGGCCGCGAAGAGGACGGACGTGGCCCAACGGTAGACAGCAGGCATCTCGAGCACTCCCAGGGTCGACGAATCGGTCGCCCCGGACGATACGACCCGCCCCGGAGGGCATCAAGAGGCGAAGGAGCTTAGGCGCTGCAGCCCGAGCCGCAGCCGCCGACCTCGCTCGGATCGGTGTCGTCCGCGACCTGGAAGGAGTGCCCGCAACCGCAGGAGGAGACGGCGTTCGGATTGTCGATCTTGAAACCGGACTCCTGGATCGTCTCGAGGTAGTCGACGATCGCACCCGAGAGATACGGGGCGCTGAACGGGTCGACGACGACCCTGACGCCCTCGCACTCGAACTCGTGGTCGCCCTCCTGGGCGCCGCGGTCGAAGCCGAGGCCGTACTGGAAGCCGGAGCAGCCGCCTCCCTCGATCGCGACCCGGAGGACCGAGACGTCGGTCTCCTCGGCCATCAGCGCACTGATCTTGACGGCCGCGGCCGGGGTCAGTGAGACGATGCTCTCGGTGCGCTCCTGCAACTCCATCGTGCCCCCATCGTACCAACGTACGCGGTCGTTTCCCCAGTCTCAAAAAGGGTGAGCTTGTAACACTCGCTGCAGCGGGTTTTCCAGGCTGAGGGGTATCGCTTGTTGCGAGCCCGCGATTCGATAACGTCACCGTTCGGATGCTGCGCGACTGGCTTCCCTTCCTGATCTACGGCTTCCTGGCGCTGGCAATCCCGGCGTCGATGATCGCCATGTCGTTCGTCTTCGCACAACGGCCCCAGCGGCGGACGCGGGCGCGGCGAGTGCCGTTCGAGTCGGGCGTGTCGCAGGGCCAGATGCGAGCCCAGCGGTTCACGGTGTCCTTCTACCTGACGGCGATGCTCTTCATCGTCTTCGACATCGAGATCGTGTTCCTGTACCCGCTCGCGGTGCAGCTGCACGCCCTCGGCTGGTTCGGATTCGTCGAGTTCGGGTTCTTCATCCTCATCCTCGCCGTCGCCTACGTCTACATCTGGCGCAAGGGCGCACTCGAGTGGGGCACCTGATGGCGGACGCGCCGAAGCGCCTCCGCGACTACGGGCTCCAGTCGGAGCGGCTCCTCTGGCCCACGAAGGGGCCGTCTCGCTTCGAGGAGGAGCTCGGCCCCGACGAGATCGAGCACGCGCTCGGCCTGACGACGCTCGAGAAGGCCGTCCGCTGGGCACAGACGCGGTCGATGTGGCCCGACACGTTCGGGCTCGCGTGCTGCGCGATCGAGATGATGTCGATCGTCTCGTCGCGCTACGACATCGCGCGCTTCGGGATGGAGGCGTTCCGCTCGTCGCCGCGTCAGGCAGACCTGCTGATCGTCTCGGGCCGCGTGGCGCACAAGATGGCGGCGCCGATCCGCCAGATCTACGACCAGATGCTCGAGCCGAAGTGGGTGATTGCGATGGGCGCCTGCGCGAGCTCGGGCGGGATGTTCTCGAACTACACGATCCTGCAGGGGGTCGACCGCATCCTCCCGGTGGACATCTACGTCCCGTTCTGCCCGCCGCGCCCCGAGGCCCTGATGGAGGGCATCCTGCGCCTCCACGAGGCGCACCGCGCAGGCGTGCCGCCTGCATACGAGCGCGAGGTCGCTGCTACATGACGTATCGCGACATGCCGGGGTTCGTCGAGGAGAAGGAGGCTTTCGGCGAGACCACCGTCACGATCGAGCCCGCCCGGATCCGCGACGCGTCCGAGGCCGCGCGCGATGCCCTGGGGTTCCAGATGCTCGTCGACATCGTCGCGACCGACTACCTCGGGTGGGGGAGCCAGGGCGTCTCCGGCTACATCGCCACCGAGACGGGTCGCGACATCAACTTCCCGTCGACGCAGGGCCTCCAGACGCTGCCGTCGCTGAAGCCGAAACGGTTCTCGATCGCCTACCACCTGCTCGCGATGCGGCAGCCCGCTGAGCGCGTCCGCCTGAAGTGCTGGGTCGACGACGGAGAGCCCGTCCCGAGCGTGGTCTCCGTGTGGCCGACCGCCGACTGGCACGAGCGGGAGCAGTTCGACCTGATGGGGATCCGATTCGAGGGCCACCCGAACCTCGCGCGCCTGATCATGGACGACGACTGGGAGGGGCACCCGCTCCGCAAGGACTACCCGATCGGCGGCGAGCCGGTCCGATTCTCGGAAGCCCAATGAGCGTCGCGGGCGAGAGGACGAGGGCGGCGCGCGTGTGGCCGGTCGTGCACGACGCGCAATACGAGGGCTCGCGCATACCGTCGCCGATCCCGACGGCGCTCCAGCTGCCGGAAGAGCTGCTGGAGAGCGACGACGTCCTGCGCGTCAACTTCGGCCCGAACCATCCCTCCACCCACGGCGTCCTCCGCTTGATCGTCGACCTCGACGGCGAGAGCGTGGTCGGCCTCTCCGCCGTGATCGGCTACCTGCACACCGGCTTCGAGAAGTCGATGGAGCAGAAGACGTGGTGGAAGTGCGTCACCTATCCGGAGCGCATCGACTACGTCGGCTTCCAGAACAACGAGCTCACGTTCGTGCTCGCGGTCGAGAAGCTGCTCGCGCTCGAGGTGCCCGAGAAGGCGACCTGGATGCGCGCGCTGCTCTCCGAGCTCTCGCGCCTCCACTCGCATCTCGTCTACCTCGGCACGTCCGCGCTCGAGCTCGGGGCGATCTCGATGTTCTGGTACTGCTTTCGCGAGCGCGAGACGATCCTCGACCTCTTCGAGATGGTCACCGGTCAGCGCATGCACACTCGCTACTTCCAGATCGGCGGCCTCGCCGAGGACATCCCCGAGGGGTTCTACCCGGAGTGCCGCAAGTTCGTCGAATGGATGCCGCACGCACTCGACGACTACCTGGCGCTCCTGGACCGGAACGCGATCTGGCTCGAGCGCACGAAGGGCGTCGGCGTGCTGTCGGCGAACGACGCGATCGCGCTCGGCCAGACCGGCCCGAACCTGCGCGCATCGGGCGTCGACTGGGATCTCCGCCGCGATCAGCCGTACCTCACGTACGACCAGATCGACTTCCAGGTGCCCGTCTACGCGAACGGCGACGTCTACGACCGGTACCGCGTGCGCATGGACGAGATGCGCGAGTCGACCCGGATCGTCGACCAGTGCCTCCGGCGGCTCGAGCGGCTACAGGGCCGTCCGTGGATCGCCGACGACCGCAAGGTCGTGCTGCCGCCCCGAGAGGAGCTGCACACGTCGATGGAGTCCCTCATCCACCACTTCAAGATCGTCACCGAGGGCTTTCGCGTCCCAGAGGGCGAGGTGTACGTCGCGACCGAGTCGCCGCGCGGCGAGCAGGGGTGCTACCTCGTCTCGGAGGGCGGGCCGAAGCCGTGGCGCGTGCACTTCCGCGCACCGTCCTTCGCTGCGCTCGAGGCGACCGCGACGTGCGTGCACGAGACGCTCGTCGCAGACCTGATCGCGATCGTGGGCTCCCTCGACGCCGTGATGGGGGACACCGACCGGTGAGCCTCGCGTCGGAGATCCGCGAGGTCGCGGGCCGGTACCCGTCGTCGACGTCGGCCGTGCTGCCTGCGCTGCGCCTCGCGCAGCAACGGTACGGCTGGCTCTCGCGCGAAGCGTTCGAGGAGGTCGCGGACGCGCTCTACCTCACGCCCGCGTACTGCATGAGCGTGGCGAGCTTCTACGACATGTTCCACCTCGAGCCGGTCGGCGAGCACATGGTCGAGGTCTGCACCAACGTGTGCTGCGGGATCGTGAACGCGCAGGCCGTCCTCGAGGCGTTCGAGCGCGAGCTCGGCATCGCCCCCGGCGAGACGACGTCGGACGGCGCGGTGACGCTGCGAGCCGTCGAGTGCCTCGGCGGCTGCTCGACGCCGACCATCGTGGCCGTCGACCACCGCTACCGCCAGTCGGTGACCCCCGACGACGTCCCCGGCATCGTCGAGGAGCTGCGCAGTGGCTGAGACGACGATCGGGGCAGAAGGAACTCCCCTCGTCCTCGCCGGCGCGCTCGAGGAGCCGCTGCGCGACCTCGCCTCGTACCGCGCGGTCGGCGGCTACGCCCAGCTCGAGAAGGCGCGCGCGACGTCACCGCACGACGTGACTGAGCAGCTGATCCAGTCGAACCTGCGCGGCCGCGGCGGCGCGTTCTTCCCGGCCGGCCGGAAGGCGAGCTTCATCCCGACCCCTGACAAGGTCGCGAAGCCGATCTATCTGACGGTGAACGCGGACGAATCGGAGCCGGGCACGTTCAAGGATCGCGAGATCATGCTGCGCGTCCCGCACCGCCTGATCGAGGGCTGCCTGATCGCGGCGCACGCGATCTCCTCGAAGCACGTCTTCATCTACATCCGCGGCGAGTACTCGGCCGAGTACCAGGTCCTCGAGGCGGCTCGCATCGAGGCGGAGGCGGCGGGGCTGATGGGAGACGTGACGATGGTCGTACACCGCGGCGCCGGCGCGTATATCTGCGGCGAGGAGACGGCGCTCCTCGAGTCGCTCGAGGGCAAGCGCGGCCAGCCGCGCTCGAAGCCGCCGTTCCCGGCGATCCAGGGCCTCTACGCGTCGCCGACGCTGATCAACAACGTGGAGACGATCGCGACGGTGCCGAAGGTGCTCGAGGTCGGCCCGGAGACGTTCGCGGAGATCGGCGCGCCGCCGGACTCCACCGGTACGCGCGTCTTCTGCCTCTCGGGCAACGTCGTGCGGCCGGGCGCCTACGAGGCGCCGCACGGGATCACGGCACGCCATCTCATCTACGACATCGGGGGCGGCATCGCCGACGGCCGGGAGCTGAAGGCGGTCATGGTCGGCGGCTCGTCGTTCCCGGTCATGGTGCCGAGCGAGCTCGATACGGCGCTCGACGCGAACTCCCTCGGCCAGAAGGGCCTCTTCATCGGCTCGGGCGTGGTCACGGCGATCGACGATCGCACCTGCATCGTCCAGTTCGCGCTCCGGGTCGCGCAGTTCTACATGCACGAGTCGTGCGGCAAGTGCACGCCGTGCCGCGTCGGCACCCGCTGGCTCGTCCAGATCCTGCGCGCGGTCGAGGACGGCAGCGCGACGGACAACGATCTCGAGACGCTCCTCGACGTGTGCGACCGGATCATCGGCAAGTGCCTCTGCGTCCTCGGCGACTCGGCCGCGATGCCGGTCGCGAGCTGTGTGACGAACTTCCGCGAGGAGTTCCGCGCGCACCTCGAGCACGGCGGCTGCCCGCTGGGCGCCGATTCCTCGCTCGCGGGCCTCTTCGCACCCGTCGACCAGCACTCGCACACCCCGGTGCCGCAGGAGGTGCCGGTATGAGCGTCGCCAACCCCTGCAACCAGGTTGCACTGCAACCTGGTTGCAAAGGAATGTCATGAGCGCAGAGCTCGTCTGCGTCACGATCGACGAGCAGGAGGTGCACGTCCCGAAGGGGACGGGTCTC
>DASSGL010000026.1:0-15335 GCA_035693525.1 Gaiellaceae bacterium
ATCGTGTCGGAAGGCGGTCTCAACCCGGCTCTGCGAACGCTCGCACGCCGCTCGGCGATTCCGGTCAAGCTCGAGCTCACTGCGGATGCGCGCCTGCCCGCAGCGATCGAAGTCGCGGCCTACTACGTCACGTCGGAAGCGCTTGCGAACGCAGCGAAGCATGCACGTGCGTCGCGGATCGATGTCTCACTCTCTTCACGTGACAGCACACTGCTGCTGTCCATTCGCGACGACGGCGTCGGCGGAGCCGATCCCGTCCAGGGTTCCGGCCTCGTGGGTCTGACCGACCGCGTCGAGGCCCTGGGCGGCTCGATCCATGTCTGGAGCCGGGCCGGGGAGGGAACGCATATCTTGGTCGAGCTGCCGCTCGAGCCGGAGGCCTCGGAAACCCGCATCGGCTGAGCCGGTGCGGACTCACGCGGCGGGCTCGCGCTCGGCGTGCTAAGCCGCAAGCTCGCCGGGGAAGTGGCATGCGGCCCATTGGCCCGGGGAGTGCTCGACGAGTGCAGGCTCCTGCTGGCGGCAGACGTCCCTGCCCCGGCCGAGCGGACAGCGTGGCTCGAAGCGGCACCCGATCGGCGCCTCCGAGACCAGTGCCGGATCGCCGCGGAGGACGATCCGCTGCCGCCGCCGCCGGCCGGCAGGCTCCGGGATCGGCACGGCGGAGAGGAGCGAGACGGTGTACGGGTGCAACGGCCGGCGGAAGAGCGTCTCGCGGTCGGCAAGCTCGACGACCGCGCCCCGATAGAGCACGACCACGCGGTCGCAGAAGTACTCCGCCACGGCGAGATCGTGGATGATGAAGAGGTACGTCAGGTGGAGCTGCTCCTGCAGGCGCCGAAGCAGGTTCAGGACCTGCGCCTGGATCGAGACGTCGAGGGCCGAGATGGGCTCGTCGAGAATCACGAGCTCCGGATGCAGCACGAGCGCTCGTGCGACGCCGATCCGTTGACGCTGACCACCGGAGAACTCGTGTGGCTTGCGGCGCATCTGCGCCGGTGCGATCCCGACCAGCTCGAGCATCTCCGTCGCGCGCTCCCGGCGCTCGTCGCGGCCACCGATACCGTGGATCACGAGCGGCTCCTCGACGATTCCGAGCGCCGACATCCGCGGGTCGAGCGAGGCGTATGGATCCTCGAACACGATCTGCATCCTGCGGCGGACGCGCCGCATCTCGGCCCGGCCGAGCATGAGGAGGTCGTTTCCCTCGAGGAGCACGCGGCCGCCGGTCGGCTGAAGAAGCCGGAGGATGCAGCGTGCCAGTGTCGATTTGCCGCTCCCGGACTCGCCGACGAGCCCGACCGTCTCGCCCTTTCGGACGTCGAAGGAGACGCAGTCGACTGCGCGAATCACCTCCGACCCGTCGTTGCGGCGCGCCCCGGCGCGTGGGAACGTCTTCTCCAGCTTGTCCACCCAGAGCAGCGCCTCCTCGGGGCCACCTCGAATTCCGGGCTGGAACGCCGCCGCATCGGTGCCGGCCGTCACGTGCCGCCTCCCGAGGCGGACCTCCCGACGGCGGCGCTCCACCGCTCCTGCGCGAAGTGACACTCTGCGACGATCGGATCGGCCGGATCGCCGACGGCCACCGGCACCGGCACCTGCGTGCGACAGACGTCGAGGCCCTGCCCGACAGGGCAGCGCGGCTCGAACGGGCAGCCGGGTGGAAGGTGCGCAAGACTCGGAGGCGAGCCCGGGATCGTCGGCAACGGCCCGCGCTGCAACCGGTCCGGCCGCGGTACCGACCGGAGGAGCGCCTCGCTGTACGGGTGAGCCTGGCACGCGAAGAGATCGTCGGCGGACGCTCGCTCGACCAACCGGCCGGCGTACATGACGAAGACGCGATCGCAGAACTCCGCGACGACGCCGAGGTTGTGCGTGATGAGCATCACGGCCGTCCCGCGCTCGGTGACGAGCCGCTCGAGGACGTCGAGCACTTGTGCCTGCGTCGTCACATCGAGCGCAGCCGTCGGTTCGTCCGCGATGACGAGGTCCGGCTCGTTCGCGAGCGCGATCGCGATCAGCACACGCTGGCGCATGCCGCCCGAGTACTGGTGCGGATAGTCGTCGAGGCGTCGGTCGGCTTGCGGCACCTCGACGTCGCGCAGGAGCTCCACGGCGTTGCGGCGCGCGGCGCGCCTGCCGATCCGCCGGTGCCTGAGGATCGTCTCCGCGATCTGCGCGCCGATCGTCTTCACCGGATCGAGCGCCGTCATCGGATCCTGGAAGACGAGGGACACCTGCCGGCCGCGCACCTTTTGGAGCTGGCGGTCCGAGAATTTCGCGATATCGCACCCATTCAGGACGACGGAGCCGCCGACGACGCGGCCGGGCGGCTCGATCAGCCCGAGGATCGACAGCGCAAGCGTCGACTTGCCCGAGCCGGACTCGCCGACGAGCCCGACGCGGTGGCCCCGCTCGATCTCGAGCGACACCTTTCGGACGGCCTCCACCACGCCGGCCTGCGTGTAGTAGTTCGTTTCGAGGTCGCCCACGTCCAGCACGAGGTCGCGTGGTGCAGCCGTCATTTCATCACCGGTAGGCGAACGCGGGGATCGACCACGGAGTACAGGATCTCGACCACCACGTTGACGCACACGTAGAGAATCGCGCTCAGGAGGACGAACGTCTGGACGACGGCGAAGTCCTGGCGCAGGATCGAGTCGACGATCAGGCCGCCGACCCCGGGCCAGTTGAACACCTTCTCGACGAGCACCGAACCTGCGAGGAGCTGCGCGAGCAGGAGCCCGGCGGCCGTGAGTGTCGGCAGGAATGCATTCGGCAGCGCATGCTTCTGGAACGCAGGCCGGCGTCCGAGCCCCTTGCTGCGTACGACGACGAGAAAGTTCTCTCGCGAGACTTCGAGCAGGTTCGCCCGTAGCAGGCGCACGAGGAACGCCCACGGCGCAAGCCCGAGCGTGATCGCCGGCAGGGCGATGTGGCGTAGGGCATCCCAGGCCGTCCCCCATTGGCCCGCGATCACCGCGTCGAACGTATAGAAGTGCGTGACCGTCGGCGGCGGGATCGTGTCCGGGCCGAGCCGTCCGTCGGGACCGGGAAAGATCCCCCAGACCTGCGAGAACAGCAGGAGCGCGATGAGCCCGAACCAGAACGGCGGCGTGCCGAGGCCGAGGAACGAGGCCGTGCGGACGCCGCCGTCGAGCCACGGGCGGTGGCGGTAGGTCGAGAGGACAGCCAGCAGCACCGCGAGCACGAACGCGATCAGGAACGCGTACAGGCCAAGCTCCATGCTGGCCGGCAGCCGCGCAACGATCTCGTGCCGCACGGTCTCCCCGGACGTGTAGGCGAAACCCCAGTCCCCGGTGATGATGCCCTTGATGTAGCGCCAGTACTGCACCACGAGCGGTTGGTCGAGGCCCATCGCCTTCTCCTGCTGCGTGATCGCCTCCTGGCTCGCCAGCGGCCCGACGATCAGCCGCGCAGGGTTACCCGGGAGCACGCGCATGAAGAGGAAGGCGATGATCGACGCGCCCAGGATCGAGATCAGGCCCCCGACCAGCTGGCCGGCAATTCTCCGGGTCATCGACACCCGGCGCTCCTACACATGGGCGAACCTGCCCCGTGGGTCGAGGATGTCGCGCGTGCGGTCGGCGATGACGCTCGCCGCGGTGACGGCGAGCAGCACGCCGAACCCTGGAAAGGCGCCGATCCACCACTGGCCGGTGAGGAAGTACTGGAGGCCGTCGGTGATCATCGTCCCCCACTCCGGCGTCGGTACCTGCGCGCCGAGCCCGACGAAGCCGAGTGCCGCGAGCGTCAGGATCGCGTAGCCGAATACAGCGGCCCCCTGGATCAGCAGCGTCGACACGACGTGCGGGACGATGTGGCGCGCCATGATCCGCGTCCGCCGCGCGCCGAGCGCGTGCGCGGCCTCGATGAACGGCAGCGACCTGATCCGTAGCACCTCGCTGCGGAGGAGTCGCGCGTAGTAGGGAAGCGAGCCGAGCATGATGCCGAGCGCAGCGGTCTCCAGCCCGGCGCCGAGGCCGACGGTGACGGCCATCGCGAGGATGAGCGCCGGAAACGCGAGGATCGCGTCCATGATCCGCATGAGCGTCGCGTCGACCCAGCCGGGGCTGGCGCCGGCGACGACGCCGGCGACCCCGCCGAGGATGGCCCCGACGACGACGACGAGAACGCCCACTGCGAGCGAGATCCGCGCGCCCTCGTTGAAGCGCGAGAAGACGTCGCGACCGATCGAGTCGGTCCCCATCGGATGCGCACGCGACGGCGGCAGGAGCGACGAGCCCACGTCGACCGCAGTCGCGCTCTTCGTCCAGATGAGCGGACCGAAGACTGCGAGGAAGAGGAGCAGGCCGAGCGCACCGACCGCCGCGGCGAGCGCCGGCTCGTGCGCCAGGAACGAGAACACGCGGTGGGCGGCGCGGACGCGCGGCCCTCCTTCCGGGCCCTCCGCAACCCCGACGGAAGACTTCACTTCGTCCTCCGCTACTCCTTGAACGCGTGCGGGTAGTGGCGGCGCGAGAACTCCTCGGTGAAGTAGCCCTCGCGGATGTCGTCGTGCACGGCCTCGGGATCCCGCTCCGACGGCGGCCCGTAGCCGCCGCCGCCGCCGTCGTAGAGCTCGATCGTCGCGCCCCTCGGCACGTGCAGCCGCGTCGCCTTGCCGAAATACGTACGCGAGCCGTCGGGCTTCCGCAGGGCGGCGCTGTTCGCACGCGCGGCGAGCCCGCCTTCGAGCCCCCATGGAGCGGTCTTCGTGCGCTCGACCGCGGACGTCACCCACATGTCCTCCAGCGCCTGGAAGAAGAGGTCGACGCCAATGCCGCCCCGGTGCCGGCCGGCGCCGCCGGAGTCGGGCGCGAGCTCGACCTTCTCGAGCAGCCACGGGTTCTTGGACTCCCACACCTCGGTCGGGGAAAAGCGGGTCGCCGCCTCGGAGTGGTGGATGAGGCTGTTCGCGCCGTCGCCGTGCACGTTCGCTCCCTGCCCGACGGGATGTGGCGACCCGTCGGCCCACGGCTCGCCGGTGTCCGTGCGCACGCCCCACCAGACGAGTGCGCAGATGTCGCCGCCGCTGCAGGCTGGAACTGCGGTCGGGAGCGCCTTGGAGACGGCGTCGTAGATCACCTCCATCGCCTGCATCGCCGGCCAGGCGTAGAGGAAGCACGGCGAGGGCGCGCTCGGATGGAACATCGAGCCCGGGCGCGCGACGACCTCGATCGGCCTGAAGTGACCCTCGTTCGGCGACTCGCCACCGCCGGCGAGCATCGAGATCGCGATGCGACTCGCCGACACGGTCGACGCGATCGGGCAGTTGACCGGCCCCGGGCGGGCGTCGGGCGCATTCGAGTAGTCGAGTCGAACGGTCGAGCCGTCCACCTCGAGTAGGACCTCGAACGGCACCGGCTCGTCCGTGATCCCGTCGTTGTCCATCATCCCCTCGCCGACGTAGCGACCGTCCGGGAGCTTCTCGAAGTAGCTGCGGACGATCGATTCGCCGTGGTCGAACATGCGCTCGACCGACGTCTGGAAGGTGTCGAGGCCGTAGCGCTCGACGAGACGTAGCATCGCGGCCGCCCCCGTCCGCACCCCGACGACCTCGGCGTTGATGTCACCGGCGACCATCTTCGGCACGCGCGAGTTCGCGAGCGCCATCCGGTAGATGTCACGGACCAGCTCGCCGCGCGCGTAGAGCTTGACGCCGGGAAAGATCGTCCCTTCCTGGAAGACGTCGACCGTGTCGGTGGAGTACGGCTCCTTGCCACCGATGTCGAGCCAGTGGCCCTTGATCGTCGCGTAGCCGATCAACTCGACGTCTCGGTGGAACACCGGCATGACGACCGCCGCATCCTGGGGATGCGAGCCGGTGCCGTACGGATAGTTGTAGAGGAGGATGTCGCCCGGCTCGAGTGCGTCGATGCCGCCGACCGCCTCGACCGCGGCCTGGACGCAGAAGTTCATCGTGCCCATGAAGAGCGGCAGGCTCGGCGCCTGCGCGAGCAGCCGGATCTCCCTGTCGTAGATCGCGACGGCGAAGTCGAGCACTTCGTAGATGACCGGCGAGAACGCCGTGCGGATCAACGCGCGTTTCATCTGGCTCGCCGCCGAGTTGAGCCCGTGGCGGAGCACCTCCGTCGTGATCGGATCGGCGTCGACGGCGCCCGTCGACATGCCCTGCCCGGCGCGGTAGACGATCGGCTCGGCGGTCTGCGTCATGAATCGTTCCGCTTGTCCGTGATGAAGAGCGAGCTCGCCGCATCCACCGTTGCCTCGAAAGCTGCGTCGAGGTACGTCGTCGCGGTCTCCTCGAGGATGATGGCAGGACCGACGACCGTCGTCCCGGGCTCGAGCCGATCGCGCTGGAGGATTCGGAAGCTCGTCCACTCGCCCGTCGTGAACGAATAGGCGGCGCCCGACGACCCGCCGCGCGCGGCGGTCGCAGTGACTCGCGGATGGTCGGATGCGCGGCGCGGGAGCGGCGCGCGGAGCGTCGCCCGCAGCGAGACGATCTCGACCTCCTCGTCCATTTCGTGTCCGAATGTCTTCGCGTACTCGTGGGTGAACGCGACTCGGATGTCCTCGAGCGACGCCGTGATGCAACCGTCCTCGTCGGACGCGATCGTGATCGTGATCGTGTGTTCCTGGCCGGTGTAGCGCATGTCGGCCGCGACCTCCCGCACCGTGCCCGCTTCGCCGTTCGTGTCGGCTGCACGCGCCGCGACGCTTCCGAATAGGCCGGCGACCACCTCGTTCGCCTCGTCGACGGTGCCGCTGACCAGCTTCATGATCCGGGTCCGCGCCGCGCTCTGCGTCAGGTCAGGCCCGAGGAGGCCCCACGCGGAGAAGCTCCCCGCGTAGGGCGGGACGACGATTCGCTGCATGTCGAGCTCACGCGCGAGCAGGGTCCCGAAGAGCGGCCCGGCGCCGCCGAACGCGGCGAGTGTCGCACGCCGCGGATCCTGCCCCTGCTCGACGGTGATCTCGCGGATCGCGTTCGCCATGTTCGCGGCCGCGATGGTAATGATCCCGCAGGCGACGTCCTCGAGCTCGAAGCCGAGCTCCTCGGCCAGCGGTGCCATGGCGGTGCGCGCGGCCTGCCGGTCGAGCCGAATCCCGCTCGCGAGCAGGCCTTCGCCGAGCATTCCGAGCAAGAATGCAGCGTCGGTCACGGTCGGGTGCGTGCCGCCGCGCCCGTAGCAGGCCGGGCCGGGATCGGCGCCCGCGCTGCCCGGGCCGACGCGAAGGAGGCCGCCGACGTCGACCCATGCGAGCGACCCCCCGCCGGCACCGATCGAGCGGACGTCGACCCAGGGCGTCTGCACGGGCAGACCGACGACCCTCCCCTCGTACATCAGCTGCGGACGCCCATCGGCGATGAGGCAGGTGTCGAAGCTCGTCCCGCCGACGTCGGCGGTGATGACGTCGCCGAGGTCGAGCGTCCGCGCGAGCTCGGCGGCACCCTCGGCTCCGGCAACCGGCCCGGAGAGGATCGTCTCAACGGGCCGCTCCTGCGCATCCCGAAAGGTCATCGCGCCGCCGCCGGACCGCGTCACGAGCAAGTTGCCCCTGAAGCCGGCCTGCGTCAGCCGGTGCTCGAGCGCGCGCAGGTAGATCGACATGCGAGGCCGCACGTACGCGTCGATGACGGTCGTGGTCGTTCGCTCGTACTCGCGGTACTCGCCCGAGACCTCGTGCGACAGCGAGATCTCGCCCTCGAAGCCGGCCTCCCGGAGCGCCTCAGCTGCGGCGAGCTCATGCGCAGGATTCGCGTACGAGTGGAGGAACGCGATCGCCACGCTCGAGACGCCCTCGGCCTGGAACACCGGAACCGCCGCGCGCACGTCCCCCACGTCGATCGGCGTGTGCACGCGCCCGTCGAAGAGCATCCGCTCGGTGACGGGGACGCGCAGGCGCCGCGGCACGAGCGGTGGTGGTTGCTTCCAGAAGAGGTCGTATGGATCGTCGCGGTCGCCACGGCGCACCTCGAGAACATCGCGGAAGCCGCGCGTCGCGAGCAGCCCGACGACGGCGCCGGTGCGAGTCAGCAGCGAGTTGAGCCCGACCGTCGTGCCGTGGAGGAAGTATTCGGCCGCGCCGACGCTTCCCTCGGGAACTGCTGAGGTGATTGCGGCGAGCACGCCCTCCTCGGGCGCGAGTGGTGTCGTCGGCTCCTTGCCGACGCGAGTCTCGCCCGACTGGTCGTCGTAGAAGATGAGATCGGTGAACGTGCCGCCGACATCGACCCCGATGCGAGTGGCCATTACCCGTGTCTCCTGGCTGGCATTACTCGGATTGCCTCCGGCGTCCGGCGCCGTGCTGTTCGGGCGCCGCGCGGTTGGGACAGGACCGCTACCTGGACCAGGTCGTGAAGTCGACCTCGTGCGAGTAGAAGTAGTGCTTCACACGGGTGTTGAGGACCGAGACGTACTTGTCGCCGTAGACCGGGATCTTCGGCGAGTCGGCCTTCCAGAGGGTGTTGATCTCGTTCCAGATCTGCTGGCGCTTCGCCTTGACGAACGTGTTGCGCCCCTTCGCGAGGAGCGCATCGGCCTTCTTGATGCAGATTGCGCTGAGGTTGAACCCGATCCCGCATTTCAGGTCATAGCCGAGGTAGTAGCCCGCCTCGATCACGCCCGGGCCGTCGAGGCGGATGTACGACTGCGACTTGTGCTGCTCGAGCTTGTTGATGTAGTCGCTCGGCGACAGCTTGTCGATCGTCACGTGCACACCGAGCTGCTGCCAGATGCCCTGGACGATCGTCGCCACCTGTTCGTCGATCGAGTTGCCGGCCTGGATGTCCATCGTCACGTCGACCGGCGTCTGGACTCCCGACTGCGCAACCAGCGCCTCCGCCTTGCTGAGGTCGAACGCGCGCGCTTTCTCGAGGCTCGCCCTGAACTCGGGCATCGCCGGCGGGTAGGCGCCGTAGTAGAGCGTGCCGTAGCCGAAGGCGACCTTCTGCAAGATCTGCTCGTACGGAACGGCGTACGTCAGCGCCTCGCGAAACGTCGCGTTGCCGAAGGGCGGCTTGTCGTGCGGCAGGCCGATCTGCTCGGCGGACGACGTGTTGTTCGCGATCAATTTGAGGTTCGAGTTGGTCGCCAGGCTATGTGCAGACTGTTTCGAGAGCCCGAGCGTGACGTCCGCAGACCCGTTCCGCGCCTGGAGCAGAAGCGTAGGGTCCGACGAGATGAAGTTGACGATCACCTTCCTCGACTTCGGTTGCTTGAAGAAGCCGGGCGTCGCGACGAGCACCGCCCGCTTGTTCGCCTCGTAGGACTGCAATGTGTACGGGCCGACGCCCGCGACATGGCCCGACATCCACGTGTTGACCTTGCCCTTCTGCACGCCGCCGTGCGCGTTGACCAGGCTCGCGTCGACTATGGAGGCGGCCGGCTGCGCCCAGTCCTGGAGCACGTTCGCGTCGGCCTGGTTGAGCGTAATCCTGACGGTCGTCGGATCGAGCGCCTCGATGCTCCTGATCAGCGGCGGCTTGTAGATACCGTCGTAGATGAAGTACCCGCCGCAGCCGGCCATCTTGATCGACCGCTCGAACGAGTACCTGACCGCGTTCGCGTCGACGGGCTTGCCACTCGGGAACTTGACGCCGCTGCGCAGGTGGAACGTGTAGACGAGCCCGCCCTTCGTGATGTCCCACGATCTTGCGAGGTACGGGACGATGTGACCCGGATCGACCTGCGTGGTGCCGTTCGGTCCCGGCTTCGATCCGTATTGCGTCAGCCTGGCATACACGGCTTCGGTGATCGTCATGTCGGTGAAGCCGCACTCCTCCGCCGGGTCCAGCGTGGCCGGGCCCACAGGCATGTTGATCACGAACGCCGACAATACGTCGGACGCTCCGTTGGACTCGAGGGCGGCGCCGCCGAAGATGGCCGCTACGACGAGAATCGCCCCCACGGACGACAGCGATCTACGTCGCCGCATGACCCATGCAATCGATGAGCACGCGCCCTCTCCCTGCGAACAGAAGCGCTGAACTATAGGACGCTTGCGACCGCTGCGTCAAGCGATTCGGCGGCTCGCGCGCGGCGCAAAGCACGCTCGCCGATGAACGCCTTTCGTTGACGACGCAGTTGCATTTTGCTGCCGTTGGTCGCAGCGACAATTGCGCGACCTTGCCGCGCGCACTTCGTACTGTCGGCAACCCGATCCGGGTGATCAGCCTCCGAACGTGTGCTCTAGGTCGTAGTCGGCGACGGCGCGGCCGAGGGCCGCGCCCGCCTGGACCGAGAAGCGGTAGTGGAGCCCGGCCCAGACGCGGGCGTTCATGACTTCCGTCCGGAGGTCGTCCGCAGTCGCGAAATGCCGCGTCACGCTGAAGTTCGGGGTTCCCTGGATGTCGAGGTCGATCGCGTCCGTGCCGAGGATGCGGCTGAAGACCTCGGCCATCGCCGACGTGATCGTCGCGTGCGCCGACGGATACTCGGGATGGTTCGGCGTCGAGAGCAGCGGGCGCCAGCCCAGCTGCTCGACCGTCAGCGGGTTCCCGTCGTCGACGCCCGGCACGCTGCCGAACCCGTCGTTCGTGACGGACGTGGGGTCGATCGCCGTCACCGGACGCCAGAAGAGGTAGTGGTACTTGGCGTTCATCATCGAGATCATCGCGTCGGCCGCGACCTCGTTCACGATCGCGAGCAGGCGCGCGGTGGCCGGCACGTCGAGGATCATCGACGTCGCGACGTTCCGTGCAAGACCCTCGTACTGGCGGTTGACATTCGCTGACCAGAAGGTCGCGACCGCCGTCTGCTCCGCCGTCCGCGTCGCGCTCGAGTCGGCGCCGAGAGACTTGACCTCGTCGAACGCCTCCACCCACTGCCGGCTCTGAAGCGACGGCGGCGCCGGCGGCAGGAACTGGTCGCCACTCCGGAGGATGAACGGCCGCATGTTCATCATCCACGGCGTCTGCGGCTTCGCGTACGGCGGCGGCGTCAACCGCCACACGCCCGGCCCCGACGGGAGCGTCGGGAACGGCGACGTCGACGCGATCGGCGTCTGCAGCCCGTCGTCCGCGCGGTCCCGGAGCACCTTGTCAGCGGCGAGGGCGCCGAACATGACGCCGTTCCTCTTCGCCGGCCCGTCAGGAACCGCAGCGAGTGCCAGGTCGTAGAGCTCCGTCAGGTTCGCCTCTTGCGCGGGGAAGTAGTGGACGAGGACGTCGTAAGCGGCCTCGGCGACCGCCGCGTCCGCCGACTGGCCCTTCCGCTCGCCCGGATTGACAGCGCGGTCCATTGCCTCCGAGACGTAGGCGAGATAGATGAAGGCCTCACCCTGGAAGGCACCGGCGCCGACGGCCGTGTCCTCGGCGATCTTGTCCCACTGCTGCGCCGCGTTCCCCGGCGGCAGCGTGGCCGCGTGCGAGGCCGGAACCGTCACCGCGGCGACAGCCGCCGCCGCGATCATTGCTCGAAGCTTCATCGCTCCTCCTGAGCCGGTGTGAACGCATCGACCGTTCCACTTCGTGGCGCTTGTGGCAATACGGCGTTTGCCGTAGGGTCGCGGGATGCGGACGCTCTCGGAGCGCGACGCTGCGGCGCTCCTCGAGGTGGCCGGCGAGCTCACGCGCCTCGACGATGCGTGCGCGTTCCCGCCGCGGATCATGCAGCTCGTCGCCCGACTGCTCGGCAGCAGCGACGCGTGCTACTGCGAGCTCGACCGCCGCAACCGGCGCATCGTGTTCGAGTCCGGGTGGTACGAGGGCGTAGAGGAGGTCGTCGTCGACAAGGCCGGTGATGAGCGAATATGGGAGCTCCTGAAAGGGCACCCGGTGTGTTCGCGGCGCGAGCAGAGCGGCGACTGGACGACGCCGCACACCGTGTCCGACTACGCAACGCTGCGCGAGTTCCGTCGCACGGCGATCTGGAACGAGCTATACCGGTCCGAGGGCGTCAACTACTGGCTCGACATGGGCCTGCCGATGCACCACGGCCGCTCGCGCGTCTTCATCAGCGTCCACGAGACGCGGGACTTCGACGACCGCGAGAAGCTGCTCCTCTCGTTGCTCGAGCCGCACCTGGAGCGTCGCGCGCGCACGGTCGAAACCGCCGCCGCAGCCGTCTACTCGCTCACATCGGTCGAAGACGCCGGGGAAGAGGCGCAGAACGTGGTCCTCGCAACCGCGCGCGGGACGATCGAGTTCGCGTCGCCGCGCTCGCGAGCGCTCCTCAAGGACTACTTCGGCGTCAAGGACGGGCGCCTGCCGGAGGCGCTCCTGGCGGAGGGAGCGGTCGTTGCCTGCCTTCCCGGAAGCCGGCTCACGGTCCGGATCGCGCGCATCGACGGCCTCGCCGTCCTCCTGCTCGGGGAAGTGGACGACCGCGTCGAGCGCCTGACGCCGCGCCAGCGCGAGATCCTTTCGGGCGTCGCGGCCGGCCTGACCGACGCGCAGATCGGCGAGCGGCTCGGAATCGCCGCCTCCACGGTGAACAAGCACCTCGAGGCGGTCTACGACCGACTCGACGTCCACACGCGGACGGCGGCCGCCGCTCTCTACCGCGGCTAGGAGCGGCGCGAGCCGTCGTCTTCGGCACGAGCCAAGATCCGCGTTCTCTTCAGGAGACAAGCGGCCGTGGCTATCCGACCTTGATTATCGGACAGTCGAGCACGACCTTCGCGTCGCGTTCACCCAGCTTGCCGGTCTTCTCGATCTTGTCGATCTGGGTGTCACTCGTGATCAGCGTGGGCGTTGCGCCCGCCTTCCAGGTCAGAATCGTCTCCGACCAGAGGGGCGAATAGTCCTTTTCACCGGGCTCGGAGCCGAACACCGCCAGCTGGCCGGAGGCGGCGCGTCCCTGGACGAGATAGATCTCCGGCAGTCCTTTGATCCTGCCGATCGCCGGCGCGTAGTTGATGTGCATCGCTTTTGCGTCGGCCATGTTCGAGACATCGGTGTTCAAATACGTGTCCTTATGACCGTCGTAGAACCCCTGGAAAGCCGACCTGGCGATCGTCGACGGCTTCCCCATTGCAGGCCCGCCCGCGGCAAGGGCGGTGTAGGCGCTGATCGCTGAAGCCGCAACGAGAAGGGTGGCGACGCAGCCGAACATCAGTCTTCTGGACATCGTTCCTCCCTTGGTAGTGACCTCCAGCGCTGACTACTCGCCGAACGGCATCGGCGGTTTCGCAGGCGGGGGGCAGACTGGCTCTGACGCAATGATGCTTCTCGAATCGTGTGGTTTCTGATCGAAAGCTGACTGAGCGCGATCTGGGCTTGTACCGTGCAGGCGCGGTTCCTAGAATCCCCGCTCCTGCGGCCGTTCTCGTTCTGCGGTCGTTCAATCCGAGGACGAAGGGGAGACAATTGAGACGCATCTGTGCGGCGCTCGCCGCTCTGTCCATCGCCGTGCTCGTCGCCGCCGCCACCGGTTCTGCGGCGCCACGGCAGCCTCAGCCGCTTCACTGCGACGGTCTCGGTGACGTCCAGATCCTGACGCCGCCGGCGATCGGCTCCCAGACGAACTGGGGTAGTGCGCAGCTCGTGGGCGGCGGTCATCTCACGCCGGTCGCGTTCCGGTTCAGCGCCTACGACAACACGATCAGTGCCACCGTCTTCGACAGCGGCCAGATCGTCAAAGCCGGCGGCAACGCCAATCAGAACCAGGCGACGACGGCTTGCTCGCAGATCCAGACGGCGACGCTGGCCGATTTCCTCGAGCCGGGTGACACCCCTCCGCCCGGCGCACAGCTCACGGACACGGTGACCTTCACGATCTCCGCGACCGTGGTCGCCAAGTAGCTCCGAGGAGAGGACAGGAGGAGGTGGTAGCGATGGAGCTACTGCCTCCTCCGACCGGCCGGGAGGCGATCCCGGTCTACGCGATCGGCGATGTCGCCTCCGCACCTGCGTCGAGACAGACCTCGTCGCGTGACTGTCCGCGTCGTACGTGCCCTTCTGAATGATCCGTCCGAGCGGCAAGGCGACGCCAGTCTGGCTCTGCCGGCGTGAACGCGAAAGGCAAGCACGATGTCGATCACGCCGCGAACAGCGCGCGGCGGTAATTGCACCACCGGGAGCGCGTACGGTGCCGGAGGCGGATGACGACGACGAACGTCCTCTGAAAGGAGCGGCTTGACCATGGAGCAATCGGCCCTTCTCCAACGCGTCGGACATATCTCCCTGGAGCGGAACCCCGCGCTCCTGGAGCACGCTCAACAGCGAGCGGAGAGCGTGCAGAACCGGATCGCGGATCAGATCACGACCTTCGCCGGCTCGATGTGGTTCGTCTACATCCACATCATCTGGTTCAGCTGCTGGATCGGATTCGGGGTCGAGAGGTACCCCTACGGCCTCCTGACGATGATCGTCTCGCTCGAGGCGATCTTCCTTTCGACCTTCGTGATGATCAGCCAGAACCGCGCCGACGCGAAGCGTCAAGTGATCGCCGACCAGCAGTGGCAGACCGTCAAGGAGGAGGACAAGCAGAACGAAGAGCTACTCGACCTCTCCAATCAGATCTTGGAGCTGACGAAGGCGATCCACGCCTTCACGAGCCCCGGATCAGGCCAGACCGAAAAGGCGGCCCCTTGAAGACAAACGCCAGAGCACCGTCGGTGGTGTAGCTCGCGTGGTCACGCTCCGACGAGCTGATCGATGTCCGCGGCCGCCGTCTCGAGCGCCTCGGCGATCCCGATGTGCTGCGTGTACCCGTCGAGCAGCGCTTGCACCCACCGGTTTGCGATCTCGAGGTAGTTCGCGGCCGGCGTGACGAGTACGAACGCGTCGCGCTCGATGAGCGTCCGCGCGACCTCGTAGAAGGCTCCCCAACCGGCAGTGTGCTCACGGAAGCGCTCGTCGCCCCAGATGCTCGAACGGGTCGGGTTCATGTTGCCTTCGAAGACCGACCGGCGCAGGAACTCCCGGCCGGTCGCCCACTCGAAAAACCGCCACGCCGCCTCGCGATCCGGTGCTCGGCTGTTCATGACGACCGACCAGGTCCAGAGATTGGGCCGGCGCAAGCCGGTCGGGCCGAGCGGCGGCGGCGCATAGCCGATCCGGCCGACGAGCTCCGAATACATCGGATCCTCGAAGTAGGCCACGTAATGGTCCGAGTCGACGAGCAGCGCGTACCGGCCGCGTGCAAAATCGAGCGCGAGCTCGTACCAGTGTTGATCGAGCCAATTCGCCGGGCCGGAGTCTCGGAGCGCCTCGA
Source organism: Gaiellaceae bacterium (assembly GCA_035693525.1). Lineage (GTDB taxonomy): Bacteria > Actinomycetota > Thermoleophilia > Gaiellales > Gaiellaceae > Palsa-739. The sequence goes on from DASSGL010000026.1 coordinate 15,150, forward strand.
GGAAGTCCGAGGTCGCCTGGAGCGACGCGGGCGCCGCGAGCGCGCAGCAGCCGGCTTCGAAATCGGAGGCTCCGTAGGACCAGAACTGCGTGGCGAAGCCGGTGTACATCGTGTGCCACGCCCCGGTGCCCCGCTGTCCGAAGCCGCCGACCCGGCCGCCGGTTCGCTCGACGACCGCGCGGGCCG
>DASSGL010000027.1:0-8209 GCA_035693525.1 Gaiellaceae bacterium
CCCTTCGGGCATCGCTCGTTGCAGAAGAAGCAGCGCGTGCACTCCCAGATGCCGTGCTCGCCGCTGTACGACTCGAGCCGCTCGACCGTGGCGGCGTCGCGCGGATCGCCCACGAAGCGCATGCCCTTCGCGAGCGCCTGGGGCCCAAGGAACTCCGGGTCGGACTCCATCGCGTTGCACTCCGAGACGCAGCAGCCGCAGTTGATGCAGAGCGCCTCCTTGTACACGGCGTTCATGCGCTGCTGAGGGACTCGATGCTCCCTGCCGTCCTCGGGGAGGTCGTAGCCGGGCTGGAGGTAGGGCTTGACCGCCCTGAACTTGTCCCAGAACGGCTCCATGTCGACGACGAGGTCCTTGACGATCGGCAGGTTCCCCATCGCCGAGATGACCGGGACGCGGCCCGACTCCGCGATGTCGTACATGCGCACCTTGCACGCGAGGACCGCACCGCCGTCCATGCGCATGCCGCACGACCCGCAGATCATCATGCGGCAGCTCTTCCTGTACGCGAGCGTGCCGTCGTGGCGATCCTTGACGATGTCGAGACAGTCGAGGAGCGTCGCCTCCTCGGGCGCGTCGATCTCGTACTCCCGCAACGCACGGTCGCCGGTCGACGAGTCGTACCGCCAGATCTTGAGCCCGACCTTCATCTACGAGGTCAGCCCCGGGATCTTCAGGTTCGTGGCGTCGTACGTCTCCGACGCGGGCGGCACGTCGACCGTCACGGTCTTGCCGAAGTCCGAGAGATCGACGGTCGTCACCACATGCTGCTTCGGCCCGATCACCGACGCGACCTTCATGCGGTGGACGAAGCTGTCGTCCGTACCGATCCAGACGTCGTAGACGCCGGCGGGCGCGGCCGCCGCCTTCGTGACGCGTCCCCGGTAGTGGGTCGTGGCGACTCCGCCGACCTGCTCGGTCCCGAGCTCCGTCACATTCGAGATGCTGCGCAGTCGCGCGAGCGTCTGCGACGGATCCTGGGAGATCAACGTCGACAGGTCGACCCCGTTGGCATTCGCCACCTTCGTCAGGTCGATCTTCAGCCACGTCTTTCCCGGCGGAAGGGCGGCGGTGAAAAGCGGCGACCGGAGGTAGAGGTCCGTACCGTCGAGCGTGGCGTCGATGGTGCCGCTGAGCCCACCCGCGTTGAAGTCGAAGTGCATCGAGCCGGAGTGCTGTGCGAAGTCGCCGTCGCCGGTCACGATCACGGCCTGGCCGTTGAGCGCGGCCGACCCCTTCAGCGCCACGTGCTCGGAGGTGACCCCCGCCGTCTTTCGCGCAGCGCTCTTGACGTACGCGACCGGAGCGATCATCGCCATGCTCGAGCCGTTGCCGGAGCCGTCGCTGGAGCCACCGCCGCCTCCGCCGCATGCGGCGAGCGCCGAGGTCGCGACGAGCGCGAGCACGCCTAGGGCGGCACGCCACATCAGTAGGTCCGCTCCTGCGGCTCCCACTTCGTGATCCGGACCGGCTCCGTCGAGAGCTCCACCTCGCCGTCGCGCCAGCGGGTGATGGAGTGGTGCATGAAGTTCTCGTCGTCGCGGTTCGGGTAGTCGTACGGCCGTGAGTGCGCGCCCCGGCTTTCCCGGCGCTCGATGCCCGCCTCGATCATGCAGAGCGCTGTGTCGAGCATGTTGCCGAGCTCGATCGCCTGCGTCAGGTCACTGTTGAACACGTCTCCCTTGTCCTCGAGGTAGACGTTTCGGTAGCGCTCGCGCAGCTCCTCGAGAACGCCCCGCTGCCGGAGCATGTTCTCCTCGCGGCGGAAGACGCCGAAGTTCTCGAGCATCGTCTGCCCGAGCTCGTCGCGGATCTTCCACGGGCGCTCGCCCGTGTCGCGGGCGAGCAGCTCCTTGAGCCGTCGCTCGGCGTCGCGCTCGAGCGACTCCGGCACCTCGATCGTGGTGTGCGAGAGCGCCCAGTCGGCCGCCGCGCGTCCGGAGCGCCGGCCGAACGTGATGGTCTCCATGAGCGAGTTCCCGCCGAGCCGGTTCGCTCCGTGCACGGACACGCACGCGCACTCGCCGGCTGCGTAGAGGCCGGTCAGCTCGGTGGCGCCGTCGCTGTCTGTCGAGATGCCGCCCATGTGGTAGTGCGCCCCGGGGCGCACAGGGACGGGCTCGAAGATCGGATCGACGCCCGCGAACGTCATGGCGAGCTCGCGCGAGCCCGGCAGGCGCTCGATGATGCGCTCGGGCCCCAGATGGCGCATGTCGAGCAGGATCGAGCCGTTGATGCCGCGGCCTCCGTCGATCTCAGTCTGCTCCGACCGTGAGACGACGTCGCGCGAAGCGAGCTCGAGCGCGTTCGGCGCGTAGTTCTTCATGAAGCGCTCGCCCTCGGAGTTGACGAGGAACGCGCCCTCCCCGCGGCACCCCTCGGTCATGAGGACGCCCGAGGGGTAGAGCGTCGTCGGGTGGAACTGCATGAACTCCATGTCCTTCAGCGGGAGGCCGGCATGCAGGGCCATCGCCATTCCGTCGCCGGTGCAGGCGTAGGCGTTCGTCGTCGCGCGGTACTGCCTGCCCGCGCCGCCGGTCGCCATGATCACGGTCTTGCCGCCGACGGTCTTGAGGCCGCCGTCCAGGAGGTCCCAGCAGATGACGCCCTGGCAGCGGTCGTCGTTCAGGACGAGCTGCCACGCGAAGAACTCCTCGTACACCTTGATGTCGCGCTTGACGACCTGCTCGTAGAGCACCTGGATGAGCACATGGCCGGTGATGTCCGCCGCGTAGACGGTGCGCGGCGAACCTGCGGCGCCGAAGGGCCGCTGTGCAAGCTTGCCGTCGTCGCGGCGCGAGAAGAAAGCGCCCCAGTGCTCGAGCTGGATGATGTCGCCCGGCGCCTCGCGCGTGAAGATCTCGATCGAGTCCTGGTCGCCGAGGTAGTCGGAGCCCTTGACCGTGTCGTACGCATGGATCTCGGGCGAGTCGTCGGCGGCGTTCCCGAGTGCCGCGTTGATGCCGCCCTCGGCCGCTCCCGAATGGGACCGGGTCGGATGCAGCTTCGAGATCATGGCCACGTCCGCGCCCGCGTCGTACGCCTCGATGGCCGCGCGCATGCCCGCGCAGCCGGCGCCCACCACCAGGACGTCGTGCTCTCCGATCACTTTCTCTGACGCTAGCGCAAGCCCGAGGTCGTCGGGGTCAGGAACGCCAACGCGGCCCGGCGGCCGCGAGCGCGGGGTCGTCGAAGCGCTCGAAGTTCTGCTGGAACATCCGTGCCAGCTCGCGAGCCTTCGTGTCGTAGGCCGAAGGGTCGCGCCAGGTCGACCGCGGGTCGAGGAGGGAGGCGTCGACGCCCGGAACGACGAGCGGCACCTCGACCCCGAACACCTCGTCGGTGCGGTAGTCGACGGCGTCGAGCTCACCCGAGAGCGCTGCGTGGAGCATCGCCCGCGTGGCGGCGATCGGCATCCGCCGGCCCTCGCCTACGGGGCCGCCGGTCCAGCCCGTGTTGACGAGCCAGACGGTCGACCCGTGCTCGTCGAGCTTCCGGCCGAGCATCTCCGCATAGACCGACGGCGGCTGCGGGAGAAACGGTGCTCCGAAGCACGTCGAGAAGGTCGGCTGGGGCTCGGTGACGCCGATCTCGGTACCGGCGAGCTTCGCCGTGAAGCCCGACAGGAAGTAGTACAGCGCCTGCGCGCGGTCGAGCCGGGCGATCGGCGGCAAGATCCCGAACGCGTCGGCGGTCAGCATCACGACCGCGCTCGGGTGACCGGCGCGTTTGTCGGGGTGCGCGTTCGCGATCTGCTCGAGCTTGTACGCGGCACGCGTGTTCTCGGTCTTCGACGAGTCGTCGAGGTCGAGCTTGCCGTTCTCGTCGAGCACGACGTTCTCGAGGATCGTCCCGAACGTGTGTGTCGTCTTGTAGATCTCCGGCTCCGCCTCGGCCGAGAGCTTGATCACCTTCGCGTAGCAGCCGCCCTCGAAGTTGAAGACGCCGGAGTTGCCCCAACCGTGCTCGTCGTCGCCGATGAGCGCACGCTCGGGGTCGGCCGACAGCGTCGTCTTGCCGGTCCCGGAGAGGCCGAAGAAGATCGCCACCTTGCCGTCGGCATCGACGTTCGCGGAGCAGTGCATCGGGAAGACGTTCTCGAGCGGCAGCCGGTCGTTCATCACCGTGAAGATCGACTTCTTGATCTCGCCCGCGTAGAACGTGCCGCCGATCAAGAGCTCGGTACGGGACGGGTGCAGGACGATGAACGTGCCGGTGCGCGTGTGGTCCTCCTCCGGGCGGGCCTCGAGCGCCGGCGCGTGCAGCACGAGGGCGCTCGGCCGGAACGCGACGAGCTCGTCGTCGGTCGGGTCGATGAACATCGTCTTCGCGAAGAGCGCGTGGTACGGGTGCGTCGTGATCACGCGAACCGAGATCCGGTGCGCAGGGTCAGCCCCTGCGAATGCGTCGATGACATAGAGGGTCGGTTGCAGCTCGAGGAAGTCCGTCAACTTCTCGCGCAGGTGATCGAACGAGTCCTCGCCGATCTCCTTGTTGCCGTCCCACCAGATGCGGTCCTCGGAGCCCGGCTCACGCACGATGAACTTGTCCTGCGGCGAGCGCCCCGTGTGGACGCCCGTGTCGACGGCGAGCGGGCCGCCCTCGGCGAGGTGTGCCTCGCCGCGAGAGATCGCATGCTCGTACAAGAGCGTCGTCGCGGGGTTCCACAGCACGTGCCCGGTCGCGTGGATGCCGTGGACCGAGAGATCGGAGCGACCTCCGCGAACGTCCGTCGTCGCCATGCTCCTATGGTATTCACTGGTGCCCGGCGACGGCGTGATCACGCTCAGATCCTGGAGGGACGACGACGCGCAGACACTTGTAGAGGCGATCGACGGCGATCCGGAGATCGCACGCTGGCTCGACCTGGTTCCCCAGCCGTATACGCTCGCCGACGCGCGCGCGTACATCGCCGGCGAGACCGGCCGCGACGAGGATGCATTCGCAATCACCGATGCGGTCACGGGACGCGTGCTCGGCTCGATCGGTGTCCGGATCGCGTGCGAGGGCGTCTTCGAGATCGGCTACTGGTTGCGTGCCGACGCGCGAGGACGAGGCTTGACCACGCGCGCTCTCGTGCTGATCAGCAGCTGGGCGTTCGCCGAGCGGGGCGCAGCGCGCGTCCAGCTGCGCGCGGATCCGGAGAACGCGGCCTCGTGCCGAGTCGCCGAGAATGCCGGCTTCACGTTCGAGGGCGTGCTGCGGAGCGTGCACTGGAACGCGCGGCTCGGTCGTCGGCAGGATCACGCGATGTATTCGCTCCTTCCCGGCGAGCCGGCGTAGCCGGCCGCGTGGGAGGCGTCGGCACGTGTACGTCGAATCCGCATTCGTGGACGCCGCTGCCGCCGCCACTCGCTTTCTCAACTCACCGGCGCTGTCGGACGGGACGCGCCGCGCGTATCGCGTCGACGTCGGCGAGTTCTGCCGCTGGCTCGACGCGAAGGACACGCCGCTCGACGAGATCGACGTAAGGACGCTCGTCGAGTACGCGGGTCATCTGGGCTCGGCACGGCATGGACGCGGCAAGCTGGCGCCCGCGACGATCGCACGCAAGCTCGCTGCGGTGCGCGCGTTCCTGCGGCACGCGCTCGGCCCGGCCCGTGTTCCCGACGCCCGCCTAGCGCCGCGGCGCGGGCGCCGCCTGCCGGATGCGCCGCGCCGTGTCGACATCGACAGGGAGTTGGCCGCGCTCGAAGGCGAGGGTCCCCTGGCATTGCGCAACCGTGCGCTCGTCGAGCTCGTGTACTCGGCCGGCCTGCGGAGCGCCGAAGCAGTCGGCCTCGACCTCGGCGACGTCGACTTCGAGCAGGAGCTCGTGCACGTGCGCAGCGGCAAAGGTGCCAAGGATCGTGTGGTGCCGCTTGGTGAAGAGGCGGCGCTCTGGGTCGCTCGCTACCTCCGCGAAGCACGCCCGGCGCTCGCGCGCGGCGCGGAGGATGCGCTCTTCCTCTCGACGAACGGCCGGCGCCTCGACACGAGCACGCTCCGCCGTGTCGCCGCGCATCCGCACCGCCTGCGGCACGCCTTCGCGACGCACCTCCTCGAAGGCGGCGCCGATCTCCGCACGATCCAGGAGCTGCTGGGCCACAGCTCCCTCTCGACGACGCAGGTCTACTCCCACGTCGACGCAAGGCGGTTGCGGAAGATCTACGACTCCGCCCACCCGCGTTCCTGAAGACGGGCCTTTGGCAACCTGCCTTGAGGCAGGTTGCGGTCGTCCGCTCCGCATGCGTTCCGGAACGACTGCGAAAGCCGTCCGGAGGCGTGTGCCCGCGATCCTGACGAGCTGCAACCAGGTTGCTGCGCAACCTGGTTGCATGGTTTGCGGTTCGAGAGCCGAATGCTCTCGAACGATGGATCCTGCGATCGACTCGTTTCTCGCGCTCTCGACTACGCGGCTCGCGCCGCGCACGGTCGACGCGTACCGCCGCGACCTCGCGGACTTCTCGGCCTGGCTCGACGGACTACCGGCGGAGGCCTCCGCGGAGGAGGTCGCCGCGTACCTCGCGCGCCTCCGCGCCGACGGACTGGCGGCGACGACGATCGCGCGCCGCGTCGCCGCGCTTCGCTCGTTCTTCCGCCACCAGGTGCTGCTCGGCTCGAGGCCCGACAACCCCGCGGCCGAGCTCGAGCTCCCGCGGCGGCGCCGCGCGCTGCCGAAAACGCTCTCCCCCGGTGAGGTCGAGCGCCTGATCGAGGCGGCGGCTGGGACGACGCCTCGCTCGCTGCGCGACCGTGCGCTCGTCGAGCTGCTGTACGGAGCCGGCCTCCGGGTCAGCGAGGCCGTCGGGCTCGAGCGGGCGGCGATCGACCTCGAAGGGCGGCTCGTACGCACGATCGGCAAGGGGTCGAAAGAGCGGGTCGTGCCGATCGGGCGCGAGGCTGCCGAGGCGCTCCGCCGCTACCTCGCCCGCGGGCGACCGTACCTCGACAAGCGCCACCGGCCCGAGCTCTTCCTGAACGCTCAGGGCGGCGCGCTCACCCGCGCCGGCGCGTTCCTCATCCTCAAGAAGCTCGCGGAGTCGGCCGGGCTGGAGCCGGAGCGCGTCCACCCGCACCTGCTCCGGCACTCGTTCGCCACCCATCTTCTCGAGGGCGGGGCCGACCTTCGCTCGGTCCAGGAGATGCTGGGACACGCCGACCTGAGCACGACCGAGCTCTACACCCACGTATCCGATCGCCGACGCCGGGAGTTGTACTTCCGAGCGCACCCACACGCTCGCAAGAAGTCCTGACCCGACATGAGGTTGGTGCATGGCTCCCGATCCGCACGTCGTGACATTGGTCGTCCTCACGCTCGCCGTCGGTTGGCTGATGACCATGGCCGGTCTGAAGAAGAGCGCGCTCGAGCTGCGTAAGCGGCAGCGGACCTGCCCGTCCTGCGGCCGCCGCATCGACGCCCGCGTCTGCTCGACCTGCGCCGGCTAAGTCTACGGCCTAACGCCTCGGGCGCGGCTGGCGCTTCTTCAACTGCTGCGCGACGCTTCCGGCGGTGCGACGCAGGTCTGCGTCCACCTCGTCGTCGGCGGCGAGCCCCTCGAGCAGGACGATCGTGTGGCGCTCGGGGGAGCCGTTCTTCAAGCAGAGCACCGCGAGTCGCCTGACCGTTGCGTTTCCGTCCTGCGTCGCGATCGTGTGCAGGAGCGAGCGAACGCCGTTGACGCTACTCGGGTGATCGCGTGAGAGGAGCTCGAGCGAGAGGAGCGCAGCACCCCGGCAGGCCGGGCTCTCGTCGTCGAGCCCGCGGCGCAGCAGCTCTTCCTTGGCGCGCCAGCGGAACTGGCCGATCGCGCGGAACGCGACGGCGCGCTCGCGGAAGTCTGCGCTCCTGACGGCGCTCTCGACCTCGTCGCCCCACGTCGATCGCAGGTCGGCGAGCTCTCGCTCGGAGCCGGCCTGCGCGAGCGCATCCGCCTGGACGGCGGCGTCGGCGAGCGTCATGCATGCACCGCCGCGGCGGCGAGGATTGCCGCGGCCGAGCGCTCGACGTCCTCCTCGGTCGTGCGCCAGTTCGAGACGGAGATCCGCATCGCATGGTCTCCATTCCAGTCGGTGCCGCTGAGCCAGCAGGTCCCGTCCTGTTGCACGCGCGCGATCGCCTCACGCGTCCGCTCGCCGTCACCGAGCCGCACGAGCACCTGGTTCAGCACAACATCGTTCAGGATCGTGGCGCCGCCGGACTCGAGGAGCTCGGCGAACCGGCGTGCGT
>DASSGL010000028.1:0-5808 GCA_035693525.1 Gaiellaceae bacterium
GCGCCGACGATGTTCCCGAAGAACCCGACGCCCGGAGAGTCGATCTTGTAGTCACGCTCGATCGTCGCAGGGAAGTCGGTTGCCTTCACGGGCGTGCCGTCCGAGTACTTGAGGCCCTTGCGAAGCGTGAGCGTGTACGTCTTGCCGTCAGACGACACCGTCGGCATCGCCTTTGCGAGGTACGGAACGAGCGTCGCTCCGTCCGGGCCGTTCACGTGCTTGTACCCGAGCAGCGGCAGGTAGACGTTCCACATGATCTCCCACCCCTGCACGGTGTAGGAGAGCCCTGGGTCGAGGAAGTCGATGCCCGTGTCGTAGGCGATCCTGAAGTTCGGGAACGTCTTGCCGCTCGACGAGGTCGTCCCCCCTGAGGCGGCCGTCGTGGTGCTGCTGCCGCCGCCTCCGCCGCACGCGGATGCGACGAGCGAGAGACCGACGGCGAGGGTCGCGGCTGACGCCAGCCACTTCCACCGGTTCCAACGGTTCAACAGATACCTCCCGGTCTGGATTCTTTTGGGCGCACGCGGAGGCCCGAATGCCTGGGCGCGTGGCGCATTCTTTCAGACGTTCAACGGCCGGAGCTAGTTGGAACCGCCTGGAATCGGCGGTGCTCGGGCCTTGGGCTGGAAATCGAACGTATGTTCGCTTACGCTTCCGGGATGCAGCTTCGGCTGGACGCCGCCGACCGCCTCGTGGAGCTCGTCGAAGAGCGCCGCGGCCCGGTCGTCGCCGACGAGGCGGCCCGCAGGCTCTTCGCGCTTCGGCAGGCGCCGGTGGCGCTTGCGCGAGCGCTGCTCGCCGACGTGGTCGAGGCGGACGCGAGACTCGCGTGGACCGGCGACGCCGTCGCACTTGCGCAACCGCTCGGCGCCGATCTCCTGCTCGAGCACGCGACCTACGTCGTCGTCGACCTCGAGACGACCGGCCTACGGCCGGGCTCATCCCAGATCTGTGAGATCGGCGCGGTCAAGATCGTCGGATTCGAGATCGTGGACGAGTTCGCGACGCTCGTCGATCCGCGGGTCCCACTCGGCGCCACGATCACTGCGATCACCGGTCTCACCGACCGGCAGCTGCGCGGCGCACCGCTTCCTGCGCTCGCCGTACGGCGCTTCCTCTCCTTCGCCGGCGACGGTGTTCTCGTCGCGCACAACGCCCGGTTCGATCTCGCGTTTCTCGATCGCGAGACGGAGCGCCTGACGGGATCGCGTCTCGCAGCTCCCGTCGTCGACACGGTCGCCCTTGCCCGCCGCGTGCTTGCTGCCCGCGTCCCTCGTGCTTCGCTCGCGCAGCTCGCCTACTTCTTCGGCACGTCCGTCCAGCCGTGCCACCGCGCGCTTCCCGACGCTCAGGCGACAGCCGAGGTGCTGCTCGCGCTGATCGGGCTCGCGCAGGAGCGCGGTGCCCGCACGGTCGCAGACCTCGTCGCGATGTCCGCGACGCGCACGCGCCGCGTCTTCGACAAGCGCCACCTCGCCTACGGCGCTCCGACGAGACCGGGGGTCTACCGGTTCTACGGACGGAACGACCAGCTCCTCTACATCGGCCGCGCGCGCGATCTGCGCGCACGACTCCGCTCATACTTCCGCTCGGAGCGGCAGCGCCCGGCCGTCGAGGCGGCGCTCGGCGCAGTCGAGCGCATCGAGTGGCAGGTGCTCGGCTCCGAGCTCGAGGCCGCGCTCGAGGAGCTTCGCCTGATTCGCGAGCTGCGCCCGCCGGCGAACGCGCGAGTCGCGCGCTCGGATCGCTACGTGTGGCTGCGGGCGCGCGGAGACGGGGCCTGCGCCTCGCCGCGCCCGCCGGGCAACGCCGTGGTGCAAGGACCGATCCGTTCGCGGCGTCGCGCACAGCTTGCGGCGCGTGCGCTTCGCGCAGACGAGCTCGAACGGCCGTCGCTCGCGCTGCCCCGACTCCGTCGGCGGCTCGCGGAGCTCGCCGATGCGCGCCGCTATGAAGACGCGGCGCGACTGCGCGACCGGCTGGAGGCGCTCGAGCAGGTCTGCCGCGAGCTCGAGCGGCTCGCGCGCCTCCGGGCCGTCAAGCGCTGCATCGTCGCGCCCGCCTCGCCGCCGGGGCACGCGCGGGCGTTCTTCCTCGCGGGCGGCCGCGTGGCGGCGGAGCGCTCGCTGCCGCCCGGCGGAGGCGCGCATCTCGAGATCGAAGCGGGGCTTGCCGCTTGCAGACGTGCCCTGGTGTCAGACACGAACGTCGACCTCGACGAGCTCTTCCTCGTCGGATCGTTCCTGCGCAGGCCGCCGGCGGAGCTGCAGATAGTGCCGCTCGAAAAGGGCGCGATCCTACGGGCCATGGCCCGGTGTCAGACACCAAGCCGTGGCCCGCAGAGACACGTGCCTCGCGTGCAGGCTCCGACGAGCCAGGGCGCGTCGCTCTTCTGAGCGCTGCGGTTACGCGGCGACGTGGATCAGGTCGCGCAGGGCGCCGAGCCGTGCGAGCGCCTGGCCCTCGAGCTGCCGGACTCGCTCACGCGTCAGGTCGAGCTCGTGGCCGATCGCCTCGAGCGTCCAGGGCTCGCCCTCGAAGCCGAAGCGCAGCTCGAGGATGCGGCGCTCACGCTCCGGGAGCGCGTCGAGCGCACGCCGCACGCCCTGACGGCGGAGCGACTCCTCGGCCTCCTCGAACGGATCCGCGGCCTCACGGTCGGCGAAGAGGTCGCCGAGCTCGCCCTCGTCGTCGGCGCCGACGGTCTGGTTGAGCGACACCGACGCGTGCGCCGCGCCGAGCGCCTCGTCCACGTGCTGCATCGGCAGACCGGTCGCCTCGGCGAGCTCCTCCTTCGTCGCCTCCCGCCCGAGCTCGACCTCGAGCCGGCGGGCCGCCCGCGAGAGCTTCTGCTGGCGCTCGACCACGTGCACGGGCACGCGGATGGTCCGCGCATGGTTTGCCACCGCGCGCTGCACCGACTGCCTGATCCACCAGGTCGCGTACGTCGAGAACTTGAAGCCACGCCGCCAGTCGAACTTCTCGACAGCGCGGTTGAGGCCGAGCGTGCCCTCCTGGATCAGGTCGAGGAACGGGACGCCGAGCCCGCGGTAGCCCTTCGCAATCGAGACGACGAGACGCAGGTTCGACTCGATCATCCGCCGCTTCGCCGTCGGGTCGCCGCGCTCGATCTGCTTCGCGAGAATGACCTCGTCGGCGGCCGTGAGCAGCTTGTGGCGGCCCACATCGGCGAGGAAGAGCTGGAGGCTGTCGGCGGCGCCGCTCATTGCGGCAGCGGTCTCGGCGGCGAGAAGCTCCGCCTCCTTCTCCCTCTCCTTCGCCTCCTCGGCGGCGGCCACGGCCGCAGGCGTGGAGATCTCGAGCCCGATCCGCTCGAGCTCGCTCGTGAGCTCCTCGACCTCCTCGTCGGAGAGGTCGAGCTCGACGACGAACGCCTCGAGCTCGGCCGGCTCGAGGTAGCCGCGCTCCTGCGCGGTCTCGACCATCGCGCGCGCCTGATCCGTTTCGAGCAACTCGTGCAGCTGGTTCTGCGTCAGGGTCTACTCAGTCCTTTCGGTCCTGCGTCGGCACCGTCACAAAGCCTTCTCACTCTAGGAGGCCAATCCTCCGCTTGCCAGGGGAAACGTGCGTCGCGCCTTTGTGATTCCAGGCGACCCGGTATAGCGGTTTTCGGCGCGCGCGGCGAGTCTGCCCAGACACAGTCTACGACGCGGGGCGGCGAGCGAAAGTTGGCTCCTCAGGACGTCTTGCGCTTTCGGGACGGCTTGGCCGCGGGACCCCGCGCGCGCCGGTCGGCGAGGAGCTCTTGCGCCCGCTCGACGGTCAAGGACTCGGGGTCGTCACCCTGCCGGAGGCTCGCGTTCGTCTCTCCGTCGGTGACGTAGGGGCCGAACCGGCCCTCCTTCACGACCATCGGCTTGCCCGTCGCGGGATCCGGCCCGAGCTCCTTCAGCGGCGGCTTCGGCTGGCCCCGCCCCCGACGCTGCCGCGGCTGCGCGAGGAGAGCCTCCGCCTCCTCCAGGTCGATCGTCAGCAGCCGGTCCTCGGACTCGATCGAGCGCGTTTCCTTGCCGCGCTGCACGTACGGCCCGTAACGCCCGTTCCGCGCCGTCACCTCCTCGCCGTCGGGGCCGGTACCGAGCACGCGCGGGAGCGAAAGGAGCTGGAGTGCCTGCTCGAGCGTGATGGTGTCGAGCGACATCGACGAGAAGAGCGACGCGGTGCGCGGCTTCTGCTTCGAGCCCTCCTCGAGCACCTCGGTCACGTACGGGCCGTAACGCCCCGACCGCGCGACGATCTCGTGGCCGCTCTCGGGGTCGACGCCGAGCTGCCGGTCGCCCGAAGGCTGCGCCAAGAGCTCCTCCGCCTTCTCGACGGTGAGCTCGTCCGGGACGACGTCGTCCGGGATGTTCGCGCGCTCGTCGCCGCGCTCGAGGTACGGCCCGTACCGGCCGACGCGGATGACGATGCCGCTGTCCCCGAGCGGGATCGAGTTGATCTCCTTCGCGTCGATGGCGCCGAGGTCGGTGACGAGCTCCTGCAGCCCCTTCCCGTCGTTCTCGCCGTCGCCGTCGCCGAAGTAGAAGCGGTGCAGCCACGCGTTCCGGTCCTCCTGACCGGCGGCGATGCGGTCGAGGTCGTCCTCCATCGATGCCGTGAACCCGTAGTCGACGAGCCGCCCGAAGTGCCCCTTCAAGAGGTTGACGACGGAGAAGGCGAGGAATGACGGCACGAGCGCCGTGCCCTTCTTGAAGACATAGCCGCGATCGAGGATCGTGCCGATGATCGACGCGTACGTCGACGGGCGTCCGATTCCGAGCTCCTCGAGCGTCCGCACGAGCGTCGCCTCCGTGTAGCGCGCCGGCGGGTTCGTCTGATGGCCTTGCGGCTCGAGCGCGACGAGGTCGAGGGAATCGCCTTCGGCGACGTTCGGCAGGCGGCGCTCTTCGTCGTCGGCCGCGTCGTCCGAGTCGCGCCCCTCTTCGTAGGCGGCGAGGAAGCCGCGGAAGGTGATCACCGTTCCGGACGTCCCGAACTCGACCTGCTCCCCCGTAGAGGATGTTGCGCCGATGCGGAGCGAGACGGTCTGCCCCGCCGCGTCGCTCATCTGCGACGCGATCGTCCGCATCCAGATGAGCTCGTACAGCGCGAGCTCGTCGCGGTTCAGCTCGCCCTTCAGGTCGCGCGGCAGCCTGAACGAGTCGCCCGCGGGCCTGATCGCCTCGTGGGCCTCCTGCGCATTCTTCACCTTGCGCTCGTAGCGTCGGGGCTCCTTGGGCACGTAGTCCGCGCCGTAGAGCTCGCCCGCCTGCCGGCGCGCCGCGGCGAGCGCCGCCTCCGACAGCGTCGTCGAGTCGGTCCGCATGTACGTGATGTAGCCGTTCTCGTAGAGCCGCTGAGCGAGGCGCATCGTGGTCTGCGCGGAGTAGCGGAGCTTGCGGCTCGCCTCCTGCTGCAGCGTCGAGGTCATGAAGGGCGGGCTCGGCCGGCGCGAGTACGGCTTCTGGTCGCGCCTCGTGACGACGAACGACGAGTCCTGGAGCCGTTCGCGCAGGGCTCGCGCCGCTGCCTCGTCGAGCTGCAGCACCTCGCTCGTGCGGAGGCGGCCGTCGGTATCGAAGTCGCGTCCTTGCGCAAGGCGCCTGCCATCGAGCGAGGCGAGCCTCGCCTGGAACGACTCGGGATCGAACGTCGCCTCGAGGTCGGACCAGCTCGCGGCGGTGAACGCACGGCGCTCGAGCTCGCGCTCGACGATCAAGCGTGTCGCCACGGACTGCACGCGACCTGCCGAGAGGCCGCGCGTGATCTTCTTCCAGAGGACAGGCGAGACCTCGTAGCCGTAGAGGC
>DASSGL010000029.1:0-3364 GCA_035693525.1 Gaiellaceae bacterium
ACCCGCCGGTTCTCGCGGACAGAGGTCTCGAGGCGGCCATCTCCGCGCTCGTCGACCGGTCGCCGCTCCGCGTGAACGTCACGGTCGACCTTCCGTCGCGGCCGTCGTCCGCGGTCGAGACCGCCGCCTACTTCGTCGTCGCGGAGTCGCTCGCGAACACCGGGAAGCACTCGGACGCGGGGCGGGTCGACGTCGACGTCCGCTGCGAGGACGACCGGTTCGTCGTACAGGTCGTCGACGACGGCCACGGCGGCGCGGACGCCGGCGGCAGCGGGCTGCGAGGGCTGGCACGGCGCGTCGAGGCACTCGACGGGACGCTGACGGTCGAGAGCCCGCCCGGCGGTCCGACGAAGGTGCGGGCGGTGATGCCGTGCGGGTCGTGATCGCCGAGGACCTTGCGCTCCTTCGCGACGGGCTCACGCGTCTCCTTCGCGACAACGGCTTCGACGTGGTGGCCGCCGTCCAGGACGGTGACGCGCTCGTTCACGCGGTGATGCTCGAGCACCCAGACATCGCAATCGTCGACATCCGTCTTCCGCCGACGTTCCGAGACGAGGGGCTCCGGGCCGCACTCGAGGCTCGCCGACTTGCTCCCGATACCGCGGTGCTGATCGTGTCGCAGTACGTCGAGCAGGCGTACGCGGCGGAGCTACTCGCCGACGGCCAGGGCGGGATCGGCTATCTCCTCAAGGACCGGATCATGGAGGTCGACGATTTCGTCGACGCCGTTCGTCGCGTCGCGGCCGGCGGCACGGCGCTCGATCCCGAGGTGGTGGCACAGCTCTTCGCGCGCCGGCGCGACTCCGGCCCGCTCGCACGGCTGACGCCGCGCGAGCTCGAGGTGTTGGGCCTCATGGCCGAGGGCCGTTCGAACAGCGCGATCGCGCAGAGCCTCGTGCTCACGGTCGGCGCGGTGGAGAAGCACGTCGCGAACATCCTGATGAAGCTCCAGCTCCCGCCCTCGGACACGGCGCACCGGCGCGTGCTCGCCGTGCTCGCCTATCTTCGCGAGGCGACCTAAGCACTTCATCGCGGCTGTGGATCCTTGCGTTTCGGTCCCGGTCGAAGCATCGGAGCCGTAAGCTCGAGGGCATGGGGCAGCGTGCGAACGTGGTGAGCCTCGCCAGAGTCCTCGGAGAGCCGGCGCGCGCCGAGATGCTCGACGCGATGCTGGACGGAATGCCGCATCCCGCAGGCGAGCTTGCCCTGCGAGCTCGAGTGGCTCCCAGCACGGCGAGCGAGCACCTGAGCCGCCTGCGCGAAGTCGGGCTCGTGAGTGCGGAGGCGAGCGGCCGGCAGCGGCTGTACCGCCTCGCGTCCCCGGAAGTCGCCGAGGCGCTCGAAGCTCTTGCGCGAGTCGCCGCACCCGAGCCGGCTTCGTCCCTACGCTCCGCGACGCGGGCAGAGGCGTTACGGCGGGCACGCACGTGCTACGACCACCTCGCCGGCCGCGTCGGCGTGGCAGTCGCCGACGCGCTCGTCGAACGACGCGCACTCGTGCTCGACGACGGCTCGTACCGGTTGACGAGACGGGGCGAAAGAGTCCTCGAGGAGCTCGGTCTCGATGTCGAGACGGCTCGCGCGCAGCGGCGCGCATTCGCCCGCGCGTGTGTCGACTGGAGCGAGCGGCGGCCACACCTCGCGGGCTCGCTGGGAGCCGAGCTGGCGCGTGCGTTCCTCCGACGTGACTGGTTGCGCCGCCGTCCGCACGACCGTGCGCTGATCGTGACCGAGGCCGGGCGGGAGGCACTCGCCCGTGAGCTCGCGATCGACGTCCGGTAAATGGCGCGGCCGAGATCTACTGAGGCGGTCCGCTTGCCAGCACGACCGACACGGACGTCTGGCCGCCGGTCGTGTCGGTGTAGCCGACGGTGACCGTGTCGCCCGGATGCTTGGTGAAGAGAAGCGTGCGCAGGTCGCTGAAGGTGGAGACGGGCTTGCCGTCGAGCGCGGTGATCACGTCGCCCTCCTCGATCCCCGCCGTCGCCGCCGGCGAGTTCGGGAAGACCGTGCCGACGGCTATGCCCTGCGGATCCCTCGCGACGAGCAGCCCGATGAAGGCGGTGGGGCCGATGTGCACGGTCTCGGACGGCTCCTGCGCCTCGACCTGCTTTGCGATCCCCCACGCGCGGTTGATCGGGATCGCGTAGCCGGGGGCGGATGCATCGAAGCCGAAGGTCGGCGAGCCGGCGGCGTCGATCCCGATCACGCGACCCGCTGCGTCGAGCAGCGGTCCACCCGAGTCACCGGGCACGAGACGCGCGCTCGTCTCGATCAAGCCCTTCAACTGTGTGACGTCGCCGCTCTCGTCCTGGACGCTGATCGTGCGATTGCGACCCGTGATCCGGCCCGTCGTCGTGACGAGCTTGCCGCCGCCGTTCGCGTTGCCGACGGCGCGCGCTCTCTGGCCGATCTTGATCGTCGCGGAGTTGCCGCGCGTGACGGTCGCGAGGTTCGTCGCACTCTGGAGCTTCAGCAACGCGATGTCGTTCGTGATGTCGTAGCCGAGGACGCTCGCCGTGTACGTGCGCTTGCTCGCAGGAACGATGACCTTGATCGTGGTCGCGCCGCGAATGACGTGGTTGTTCGTGATCACCTCGCCGTTTCTCGTCAGCACGATCCCGGTGCCGGCTGCGCGCGCGTTCTGGAGCGCGAGATTCGTCTTGATCAGGACAACGCCTGTCGTCGGCGGCCTCGTCGCGGACGTTGCGGTGTCGATCGTCGCGCCCGCGAGCACGAGAGCGAGGGCGATCGAGAGGAGAGCGACCCGGACCGTACGCACCACCTCACAGTAACTAGCGGGCGCTCCTGAGAAATGCCTAAGCATCCGCCGCCGGCGGCGCGGAGATCAGGCAGCCGCGGGCGTCGGCTGCGGCGACGGCCGCAGCGTGACGTGAACGAGGATCGCGCCGGCGAACAGGAAGCCTGCCGCAACGGTGATCGCCTGGGCCGGCGACGCGATCGCATTGACGAGGGGCGCGAGCGCGATCGCGCCGAGCATCGTCGTTCGCCAGATCGTCGAACCGAGCCCGAAGACCCGTCCCTGGTAGCTCGCGTCGGCCTCCTGGTGGATCGCCGTCATCATCACGACTTCCGCAAAGCCGTTCGCCACCCCGAAGGCGCCGAAGAAGACGAGCGCGACGACGGCGCTCTGCGACCAGGCGAACACGACGAAGAGGCATCCCATCGCCGCCAGGCCCGCGCCCAACCAGCGTGGCTCGATCCGCTCGGCGAGCGCGCCCGTCACGGCCTCGCCCACGATCATTCCGAGCGCGAGTGCGGAGAGCGCCCAGCCGTAGCCGGCTGCGCCGAGCCCGAGGCTCGCCGTGAACTTCGGCAGCGTCGCATTGGCGAGACCCGTCGC
>DASSGL010000030.1:0-3140 GCA_035693525.1 Gaiellaceae bacterium
CGTCGGGCTCGTGGCCCGCTCCTCGCACGGCGCCGGCCCCGAGCGCCGGTACGTGGTCAGGCCGACCGACACGCTCTGGTCGATCGCCGCGCGGAGCTATGCGGGCGACGTCCGAGAAGGGGTCTGGAAGCTCGAGCAGCGCAACCACCTCGGCTCTGCGACGGTCCGCCCGGGTCAGGTGTTGCTGTTGCCCTCGAGCTAGGCCTTTGGCGGGATCTCGATCCCGGAGACGTACACCTTCTCGCCGCGGAAGAGGCGTCGCTCCGTGTCCCACGGGAACCAGATGATGACCTTCCAGTCGAGTCGCTCGCCGGTGGGCGGCACGCCGAGCCAGGGCGCAGCGTGCGTCGCGGAGACGTCCGCTTCCTCGCACACCCCTTGCGGGCCGATGACGATGTCCGTGAGGTCGAAGCGGATGTCCGGAAACGCCGTCAGGAGCTCCGTGTAGAAGCGCGCAGCGCCCTCATGTCCTTCCCAGCGGTGGCCTGTCTGGACGAGCTCGTAGACGCAGTCCGGCGTCAGCGTCGAGATGAGGCCTGGGACGTCGCGCGCGTCCTCGGCGATCGAATGGGTCTTGTAGAGCTCTCGGATCTCGGTGTAGAGCTCGGGCGTGACCTCGCGCCGGTAGACCTCGAGCACCGTCGGATCCGCCACGCGCGAGAGCCTACTATCGCGAAGCGGTGGACCTGGATCTCGTCTTTCTCGGCACGTCGGCCTCGATGCCGACGTCGCACCGTGCACCCGCTGCACTGCTCGTGCGGCGCGGCGGCGAGCGGCTCCTCTTCGACTGCGCGGAGGGAACGCAACGACAGCTGCAGCGCTCGGTCGTGGGACTGCCCGACATCGAAGAGATCTTCCTCACGCACTTCCACGCCGACCACTTCCTCGGCCTGCCCGGGATGCTGAAGACGTTCGCGCTGCGCGGGCGTGACGAGGTCGGCCTCACCGTCTACGGGCCACCGGGCCTACGCGACCTCTTCGGCCGCCTGAAGCCGTTCATCGGCCGGCTGCCGTATCCGCTGACGACGGTGGAGCTCCCGCCCGGCGAGACGCTCGAGCGGGGCGACTACGTGCTCGAGACGTTTCCTGTCGACCACGGCGTCTCCGCGGTCGGCTATGCGCTCGTCGAGCACGAGCGGCCCGGACGCTTCGACGTGGCCGCCGCAGATGCGATCGGTGTGCCCCCGGGTCCCGAACGCGGCATCCTCCAGGGCGGCGAGCCGATCACGCTCGAAGACGGTCGCGTCATCACGCCGGACGCCGTCCTCGGCCCGGCGCGGCCGGGACGGAAGATCGTGCTGAGCGGGGATACGGCGCCCGCGCCCTCGGTCGTCCAGGCCGCGCACAAGGCGGATCTGCTCGTGCACGAAGCGACCTTTGGAGCCGAGGAGAGCGCGAGAGCCCGCGAGACGCTCCACGCGACTGCAGGGGAGGCGGCGGAGGTTGCGCGCCTCGCCGACGTGAAGCTCCTCGCCCTCACGCACGTGTCGACGCGCTACTTCGGGTCCGAGCTCGGCGCGGAGGCGCGTGAGATCTTCGAGCGGACGGTCGTCCCGCGCGATTTCGACGTCGTCGAGGTGCCGCTCCCGGAGCGCGGCGAGCCTCGGCTCGTCAAGGCGGGAGCGCGCCCCGTATCATCGAGCGGCGATGGCCAGGATGGTCCAAGCCGTGGTGGCGGGTGACACGGGCGAGGCCGAGGAGCTGCAGGAGCTGCTCCGGAACGCCGGCATCGACGCGCACATAGGCGCCGAGGGCGAGGACGAGCCGCTGACCGTGCTCGTGCCGGAAGACTCGCTCGAGGCCGCGAAGGACGCCATCGAGGCGCTCACCGAGCCGGACGACTCACCGCTCGCGGACTGAGAACACCAGATACGGAGGCTGATCGGCCGCGCCCGTTCAGAGAACTGCCCGGTGGACGAAGCCTTGCGCAGGAGGGCGCGTAGGTCTTGTTCGAACTCGGCGAGCCGCGCCCCGAAAAGCCGTGGTGCGGCCGATGACAGGGAGAAGACCGATGCGACGATGTCGTCCTCGTCGCGGTGGAATACGCGACCTCCTGAGACCTCGACCTGCACCGGGCCGCTGAGACCGGCCTCCGCGAAGACAGCGTCTTCATTCGACGGCGTACCCTGCGGCAACAGCCCACGACCGGCCCGCCGCATCGCACCGAGATACGAGCGAACGAGCTCCGCGATCGCCTCGCGCGGCACGTCTCCGTCGCCCTCGTGGGTCGTCGCGCCGACGTGGACGACCGCGCCGTTCGGGTCGAGCATCGCGCGCACCTTGGCGGCGACGCTCGCGCCGCCGAGCCAATGGAAGGACTGTGCGAAGGTGACGAGCCGGAACGTTCCGAGGCCGGCCGGCAAGGCCTCGGCGGGCAGCTGGACGAAGCGCTCGTTCGGCGCCGCCCCCGCCTCCGCGGCACGCACCATGTCTACGTCCGCGTCGATCCCGACTGCCTCCTCGACGAGCGGCGCAAGCAGGTGCGTCAGGGACCCCGGGCCGCAGCCGACGTCGAGCAGGCGACCTCGGCCGTCGAGTTGCAGCGCTTCCCGAATCGCGTCCGCGAGCTCGCGCGGATAGGGGAGGCGGCCCCTCGCGTAGTAGATGGCGCTGCCCGCGTAGAGCGACGGATCCCATTCCCAGCCCGTCACGCCAAGAGATGCAACCAGGTTGCAGCGCAACCTGCAGGCGTAGGCCTCGTCGTGGACGCCGTCCGCCGCGCAGGCTAGAGTCCCGCCGGCACGTACCCCTTTAACCCGGTCCAGTGAGGCCGGAAAGGAGTCGAATGACGACGCACGCCCTCGTTCCCGCGAACCCTGCCGTGCCGTGAGCGCGGTGGAGGCTCCCGGGAAGATCCTCCTCGATGCCGACGCGCTGTCGCGGACGCTGACGCGCATCGCCCACGAGATCATCGAGGCGAACCCGGAGCTCGACAGTGTCGCCCTGGTCGGCATCCAGACTCGCGGCGTGCCGCTGGCCCATCGGCTCGCCCGGCTGATCGAGGAGCGCGCCGGCCGCGCACCCGTGCTCGGCGCGGTCGACATCACCTTCCATCGCGACGACGTCGCCGTGCGAAGCGGCGAGCCGCCGCGCCATCCGCAGCCCGTCGTCCGCGAGACGCAGCTCGAGTTTCCGCTCGA
>DASSGL010000031.1:0-19490 GCA_035693525.1 Gaiellaceae bacterium
TTCGTCGACGTCATGTGGATCGTGGTCTATACGACCGTCTACATCTTGTAACCGTGCAGAACCCGTTGCGCTCCGAGGCAGCTGCGTTCCGCTTCGTGGGCGTCGTCGTGGTAGCCGCGGCGCTCATCGTCGGAGCTGCGCGTGCGAACACCTGGTTCGGGCTTGCCGTGGCGCTCGTGCTGGTCGGGGCTGTCGCGCTGTGGTACTGGCACGAGCCGTCGCCCGCTCCACCGCCCGTCGAGGTGCCGCACGAGGAGCACGCCGTGCACCGCGTGCTCGTGATCGCGAACGAGACCGTCGGCGGACGCGCGCTGAGCCAGACGCTCATTGAACGCGTTCGGGGACGCCCGGCCGACGTGCTCGTCGTGGCGCCCGCGCTGAACTCGCAGTTGCGTTATTGGACGTCGGACGAGGACGGGGCCCGGGCGGCGGCGCAGGAGCGTGTGCACGCCTCGGTCGCGGCGCTCGGCGAGCTGGGGCTTGCGGCACGCGGCGAGGTCGGCGACGCGGAGCCGCTGCAGGCGATCGAGGACGCCATGCGAACGTTCGGAGCCGACGAGGTCGTCATCTCGACGCATCCCGTCGGCCGCTCGAACTGGCTCGAGCACGGCCTCGTCGAGGAGGCGCGGCGACGCTTCGACCTCCCGATCACGCACGTGATCGTCGACCTGGAGGCAGAGGGTGCGTAACCCGCTCCGCAGCGAGACGGAGGCCTTCCGTTTCCTCCTCGCCGTGATCGCCGCGGCGCTCGTGATCGTCGGGGCGGCGTACCTCAACACGTGGCTCGGGGTCGCAGTCGCCGTCCTCGCGGTCGGGGGCCTCGCGTGGTGGCTCAGGGAGGAGCCGGTCCCGGGGGCGGCCGAGCCGCCGCGCCGACTCGATCCCTCGACACCGGGCGACGGGCACCGCGTCCTCGTCGTCGCCGCGCCGGGGACGTCGACGGTGCGCGTGGCCGATGGTGCAACGCAGATCGTGGTGATCGTCCCGGCGCTCGCGTCGACGCTCGAAGCCGCGACCGGCGCGGTCGACGACCGGCGGGAAGAGGCGGAGCAGACCGCGGTCTCGCTGACGCGACGGCTGTCACGCCCCGGCGTCGGCGTGCGCGGCGAGGTCGGCGCCGACGATCCCGTGCTCGCGGCCGAGGACGCGCTCCGGACGTTCGGTGCCGACGAGGTGATCGTCGCCGCCGACGACGACGTCGCGGCGAAGATCCGCGAGCGCGTGACGATTCCGGTGTCGCGGGCGTAGCCGGTCTCCTGGTGTCTGGCTCGCGCGGAGCGCGTGCCTGGCACCGCTTTCCGAAAGCGGTGCCAGACACGGCCTTCGGCCGAGTCAGACACCGGCCGAGTCAGACACCAGTCATTTGCCGGCCGAGGACGAGACGAACTGCGCGACGGCTTTGATCTGCGCGGGGGTGAGCTTGCCCTTGAACGCAGGCATCACGCCCCCGCCGACCTCGACCTGGTGCTGCGCGATCGCGTCGGACGGCTTCAGCTGGTCGAGGTTCGGGCCGATCGTGCCGGTTGCGTTCGCCGCCTTCAGCGTGTGGCAGCTCGAGCACTCCGACTGGAAGATCGTCTTGCCGTTGTTGCCGAGCTGCTGCGGGGACTTTGCCGGCTGGCCCGTCCCGGCCACAGCTGCGACGTACGCGGCGACGTCCTGGGCGTCCTGGCCGGTGACGAGGTTCTTCGGCATCGGCGGCGAGGGCTCGCGGATCTGGTCGAGGACCACGTTCTGGATCGTGCTCTCCTTGAAGCCCTGCTTGCGGTCGGCGCGGAATGCGTCGTCGAGGTTCGGGCCGACAGTTCCGCTCGTGCCTGCCGCCGCGAGCACGTGGCAGCCGCCGCACTGGCCCTTGCCGGTGAAGAGCTTCTGACCGTTCTGCTGATCGGCGTGCGGCTCGGCCTTGCCGCCGGTGCCGCAACCGGCGAGCAGCAGCACGAGCGCCCCAAAGAGCGGCAGGGCCTTCCGCACTACGCAGGCGGGACGCTGCCGGTGGTTCCCAGCTTCGCGATCGCCTCGTCGCGCGTCGGATAGATCGTGAAGACCCGGTCGAGCCCCGTGATCTCGAAGATCTTCGTGATGTTCCGGTCGCTGCAGACGAGCGAGAGCTGGCCGTCGTTCGAGCGCAGGCGCTTGACGCCGCCCACGAGCACCCCGAGCGTCGTCGAGTCGATGAAGGTGGTGTCGGAGAAGTCCACGACGACCTCCTTGCCGCCCTGTGCGATCACCTCGAGCAGCTGCTGCTTGAACTCCGGCGCCGTGTACAGGTCGACCTCGCCCGCGAGCGAGATCACGTAGCGGTCCTCGCTCAACTGCTCGGTCTTGATGTCGAAGTTCATCCGTCCCCCCGGCCGCTCGGTGTCGCTTCGGCGCCGATACTACTTCGTCTTCTTCGCCGGAGGCGCCGCAGGCGAGAGCTGCTTGATCAGCTGCTCGATCTGGCTCTTGCTCGTCGAGCTCGGGTTCAGGACGAGGTAGCGCTTGTACGCCTTGACCGCGACCGTGTAGTTGCCCGCCTGCTGGGCGGCCTGCGCGAGCTGGAACCAGGCATTCGAGTCCTTCGGGGTGAGCTTCGTCACCTTGTCGTAGGAGTCGACGGTGCTCGACAGCGCGACTTGCGCACGCGACTGCACGGCCTGCAAGGTGGCGTCGGCCTGCTTCGACGCCACCTGCTCGGCCCTGTTCGTGCCGAGCGCCTGCCCGAGCTTTCCGGTCGGGAGGAACGACTGGCTCGGGGCGAGCAGCTGCCGGTTCGTGTATGCGTCCCGGTATTGCTGGATATAGGTCTGGGCCTGGGTCGCCTGGAGCCCTGCGAGCTCCGACCACACCGCGGCGGCCTTCGGCCTCAGGTTCGTGTACTGCTGCAGCGCGCCGATCGCGTTCGACGTGTCGCCCTTCGCCTCGTAGGCGGTGGCGAGATCGCGGAAGCCCTTCGGGTCGCTCGGATGGTCCTGGATGTACTTCTGCGCCGACGAGACCGAGTTGCCGCCGTGGTGGAAGATGTTGAGCCCCTGGAAGAGCTGATCGAGCCCGTTCGTGCCGGAGCCGACGCCGAGGAAGGCGAAGGTGATGGCGAAAAGGACGGCGAGGAGGACGTAGACCCACTTCGCCTGCCGCCGCAGCCGCATGAAGAAGAGCTGCTGGTTCGGGTTGCCGCCGGCCGCGTGGCCGCGCCGGCCGGTGCGCGCCCTGCGGGCGCCGGGCTTGACAGCCTGTTGCTGCTTCGCCTTCGCCTTGACCGCTGCGCGCGCCATCGGCGGGTCAGAGTACCGCTTCCTGCGGGGCGGGCTGCCGCCGCTCCACGATGGTTGCGAGCCAGATCGAGCCCTCGAAGAGGAGCCAGAGCGGGACGATCTCGATCACCGTGGTGATCGGGTCGACGCCCGGAAGCGCGACGCCGATGCACGCGACGGCGAAATAGCCGGTGCGCCTGTTGCGTCGCAGCTGGCGCGTCGTGAGGATCCCGAGCTTGACGAGGGCGAGGATGAAGACGGGCAGCTCGAAGACGAGCGCCATCGCGAGCATCACCATCGTCGTGAAGCCGTAGTAGTCCTTGGCGCGAAGCTGGATGTTGAACTCGGCCTTGTCGTAGTTCGTGAGGTAGTGCACCGCCGCCGGCAGCGCGACGAAGTAGCCGAAGACGATGCCGGCGACGAGGAGAGCCGACGCGAAGAGGACGAAGAAGAGCACGCGCCGCTCCTGCCGCGCCTCGACCGCGGGCGCGAAGAAGCCCCAAAACTGCCACAGGATCACGGGCGCGGCGAGGATGAGCGCGCCGTAGAGGCTGAGCTTCATCACCGTCAGGAACGGCTCCGCCACGCCCAGCGTGATCGGCTTGCCGACGTGCTCCGGCAGCGGCCTGTTCAGCCAGTGCAGCAGGTGGCGATGGATCGCGTAGGTGACGATGAACCCGACGAGGAGCGCGCCCAGGCAGACGAAGATGCGCTGACGCAGCTCCTCGAGGTGCTCGACGAGCGTCGCCTCCTCGCCGTAGCGGAGCCGCCGAGGCAGGCGCTTCATGTTCGATCCCTAGACGGTCTCGTGCTCGCGGGACGAGGTCGTCGTCGTCTCGACATTCGTGGTCGAGGGAAGCTCAGGCCGGTCGTCGTCGTCGTGACCCCTGCCCGTGACCGAGTCCTTGAACTCCCTCATCCCCGAGCCGAGCGAGCGCCCGATCTCCGGCAGCCGCTTCGCACCGAAGAGCAGGAGCGCGAGCAGGAGCAGAAGAATGATCTCGCCGGTTCCGATGTTCGGCATGTCTCGATGGTAGCCGGTTTCCGACTTTCCCACAGGGGCACTTTGGGGCAATGGCCGCGAAGAAGCCGCTCGCCGAGCAGGTGATCGTCGTCACCGGGGCGTCGAGTGGGCTGGGGCGCGCGGTCGCCCGTGCCGCCGGGCGCCGCGGAGCAAAGGTCGTCGTCACGGCCCGCGGGCTGGACGGTCTCGAGGCATGCGTGCACGAGATCGAGACGGCGGGCTCGGAGGCGCTCGCCGTGCCGGCGGACTGCGCCGTTCAGGACGAGGTGGGGCAGGTGGTCGAGCAGGCGCTCGACCGCTTCGGACGGATCGACACGTATGTCGCGAACGCGATCGTCACCGTCTACGCCGAGACGTACCGCTACGAGCCCGACGAGCTGCGGCGGATCATGGACGTCAACTTCTTCGGCCAGGTGTACGGCTACTGGGCGGCGCTGCCGTACCTGCGCGAGACCGGGGGCACGTTCGTGTCCGTCCAATCGGCGCTCGCCTACCGCGGCATCCCGCTGCAGGGCGGCTACTGCGCCTCGAAGGCGGCCCTCCGGAACTTCTTCGAGTCGGCGCGCGTGGAGCTCGCCCATGCGGGCTTCGGCGTGGACATCTCCGTCGTGCACCCGGCCGCCGTCAACACGCCGCAGTTCGACCGCGACCGGCAGAAGATCGGCAAGCAGCCGCAGCCGGTGCCGCCCATCTACCAGCCCGAGCCGTTCGCGGAGGCGGTCCTCCACTGCTGCGAGCACCCGATCCGCGAGCTGCCGGTCGGCTGGGGCGCGCAGAAGCTCATGTGGGGGCAGAAGCTCTCGCCCCGCGCCGGCGACCTGATGTTGCGGCGCATGGCCTGGCGCAGCCAGCACACCGGCGAGGACAAGGCGGTCGGCTCCCCCGACAACCTCTTCGAGCCGCTCGCGGGGGACCCGGGCGCGCACGGCCGCTTCGACGACCGCTCGCGGGCCTCGACGCTCTGGACGGCGCTGCGCCTCCGACGCCGCCTCGTCGGCGCCGCCGCCGCGGCTGCCGTCGTCGCAGGATCCGTTGAAGTCATGGCCTCGCGGGATCGGCGCTCGAGGCTCCTCCGCTAGACTTGGGGCTGATTTGCGGGGCAAAAGCCCCGCTTTTGCCGAGAAGGGATAAACGCTTGTGGGATTGCTGAAGCTCGAAGACCTCCACGTCGCGCTCGAGGACGGAACCGAGATCGTGAAGGGCGTCGACCTCGAGGTCGGCCTGAACGAGGTGCACGCGATCATGGGGCCGAACGGCTCCGGCAAGAGCACGCTCTCCTACGCGATCATGGGTCACCCGGCCTACGAGATCACGAAGGGACGGATCCTCTTGGACGGCGAGGACGTGACCGAGATGGCCGCGAACGAGCGCGCCGAGCGCGGTCTCTTCCTCGCGTTCCAGTACCCGCACGCGATCCCGGGCGTGACCGTCACGAGCTTCCTGCGCAGCGCGATCAACTCGATCCGGAAGGCGCGGAACGACGGCGTCGAGAGCCCCGTCCCGATCCCCGAGTTCCGCAAGGAGCTGCTGGCGCAGATGGACCGGCTGAAGGTGAGCCGCGAGCTCGCGTCGCGCTACCTGAACGACGGGTTCTCGGGCGGCGAGAAGAAGCGGGTGGAGATCCTGCAGATGGCGATGCTGAAGCCGCGCATCGCGGTGTTGGACGAGACCGACTCGGGCCTCGACATCGACGCGCTGCGCGTCGTCGCGGGCGGGGTGAAGGAGCTCGTCGGCCCCGAGATGGGCGCGCTCGTGATTACGCACTACCAGCGCATCCTCGACTACATCGAGCCGGACTTCGTGCACGTGTTCGTCGACGGCCGGATCGTCGAGGAGGGCGGCCCGGAACTCGCACACAAGCTCGAGGCGGAGGGCTACGCTCCGTACGAGGAGGAGGTGCCGGCGTAATGGCACAGACAGAGACCGAAATCGTCCAGGGAATCGGCTCCGACTACGGGATCAAGTACGGGTTCTCCGTTCCGGAGGACTACTTCTTCAAGTCGGGTCGCGGCCTCTCGCACGAGCTCGTCGACGCGATCTCGTCCCACAAGAGCGAGCCGGACTGGATGCGCAAGTTCCGGCACAAGAGCCTCGACTACTTCCTCGCGCGGCCGCTGCCGGAATGGGGCGGGAACCTGCGCGACATCGACTTCGAGAACATCTACTACTACATCAAGCCGACCGAGAAGCAGGCGAGCTCGTGGGAAGACCTGCCCGCCGACATCAAGGACACGTGGGACAAGCTCGGCATCCCGGAGGCGGAGAAGAAGTACCTCGCCGGCGTCGGCGCCCAGTACGAGTCCGAGGTCGTCTACCACAAGCTGCAGGAGGACCTGACGAAGAAGGGCGTGATCTTCCTCGACACGGACACCGCGCTGCGTGAGCACGAGGAGCTCTTCAAGCAGTACTTCGGCACCGTCATCCCGCAGAACGACAACAAGTTCGCGGCGTTGAACTCGGCCGTGTGGTCCGGCGGCTCGTTCATCTACGTCCCGCCGGGCGTGTCGATCGACATGCCGCTGCAGGCGTACTTCCGCATCAACGCGGAGAACATGGGGCAGTTCGAGCGCACGCTGATCCTCGTCGACGAGGGTGCCTATGTGCACTACGTCGAAGGCTGCACGGCGCCGATCTACTCCACCGACTCGCTGCACAGCGCGGTGGTCGAGATCATCGTCAAGAAGGGCGGCCGCTGCAGGTACACGACGATCCAGAACTGGTCGGCGAACGTCTACAACCTCGTCACGAAGCGCGCGATCGCCTACGAGGACGCGACGATGGAGTGGGTCGACGGCAATCTCGGCTCGAAGCTGACGATGAAGTACCCGGCAATCTGGCTCGTCGGCGAGCGAGCGCACGGAGAGGTGCTCTCGATTGCGTTCGCCGGCAAGGGGCAGCATCAGGACGCGGGCGGCAAGGCGGTGCACGTCGCCCCGCGCACGACGTCGGTGATCACATCCAAGTCGATCTCCAAGAACGGCGGTCGCGCCGGCTATCGCGGCCTCCTGGAGGTTGCGAAGGGTGCGACCGGCTCGAGGTCGAAGGTCGTCTGCGACGCGCTGATCCTCGACGAGGAATCGCGCTCCGACACGTACCCGTACATCAAGATCGAGGAGGACGAGGTCGACATCGGCCACGAGGCGACGGTGTCGAAGATCGGCGAGGAGCAGCTCTTCTACCTCATGTCGCGCGGCCTCTCGGAGGCCGAGGCCTCGGCGATGATCGTCAGCGGCTTCGTCGAGCCGATCACGAAGGAGCTGCCGCTCGAGTACGCGGTCGAGATGAACCGTCTGATCCAGCTTCAGATGGAGGGCAGTGTCGGTTAGCCCTCGCCGGACGAGCCGGACGGCAACGCGACTCCTCCTCCTACCGGCGCTACGCGAGCCATCCCGAGGGAACGAGCCCGGACCGTGAGCAGGCATGAGCAGAGCTGACGCACTCGCAGCCTACGAGGCCCTGCCGATCCCGGACACGACCGAGGAGCACTGGCGGTTCACCGACCTGCGCGGCTTCGATCCGCAGGCGTTCCGATCGGTGACAGTCACGGATCACGAAAGTGTCACGACCCTGCTCGATCTGGACGTGGCCGGCTACGCCACTGTCACGGAGCAGGGCCTCGACATCTCGAAGCTGCCGGAAGGCGTCCGCTTCGAGCCGCTTCCCGAGGATTTCGAGCGCTTGTACAGCCTCGTGGGCTGGGACGAGAAGTTCGCGGCGCACAACGCAGCCATGTGGAAGCACGGGCTCTTGGTCGTCGTCCCGAAGGGCGTCGTCCTCGAGAAACCGCTCTACGTGCGGGTGACAGTCACCGATCAGACGTTCTGGCGGCTCGTCGTCGTAGCGGAGGAGGGCGCACGCGCCTCGCTCGTCGAGGAGTACACGTCCCCCGGGCCCGCGACGGAGGCGTACTCGAACGCGGTCACCGAGCTCTTCGTCGAGCCGAACGCGAAGCTCGAGTACGTGTCCCTGCAGAACCTCTCGACCGAGACGTGGCACTTCGCGTCGCATCACGCGCGCGTCGAGCGCGACGGCGAGCTCGACTGGGTCGCGGGCGGGTTCGGCTCGAAGAAGGGGAAGACGCGGATCCAGAACGACCTCAACGGGCCCGGCGCGACGTCGCGCGTCACCGGCGCCTACTTCGCCGACGGCAACCAGCATCTCGACTACGACACCTTCCAGGAGCACATCGCGCCCGACTGCGAGTCCGACTTCGCGTTCAAGGGCGCGCTGCGCGACCACGCGACCGCCGTCTGGCGCGGGATGATCCGAGTCGAGCCGAACGCGCAGAAGACGAACGCCTACCAGGAGTGCCGCAACCTGATGCTCTCGCCGACGACGCACGCGGTGCCGATCCCGGGCCTCGAGATCCTGGCCAACGACGTGCGCTGCACGCACGGCGCCACCGTCGGTCGAGTCGACCGCGAGCAGCTCTTCTACCTGATGGCGCGCGGCCTCTCGCGGCCCGAGGCCGAGCGGCTGATCGTGCGCGGCTTCTTCCAGGACGTGCTCGACCGGATCGAGCTCGAGCCCGTGCGCGAGGCGGTCACCGCCGCCCTCGAAGCACGCATCCCGCAGGCCTGAGCCCGGGCTCTACTTGCGAAACCGGTAGACGCGCGCGTCGTGCGGCGCGAGCCAGTCGCGAAGGACGCCGCCCTCGACATCGACCGTGCGGAAGACCTGCGAGCCCGCGCCGATCGGCGGCGGCAGCGGGCGCTGCGCCCACTCGCCGAGCACCTCGACGGCCCGAGTGCGCTTCGGCAATCCCGAGAACGTGACGACGCTCGTCGTTCCCTTGCGACGCACGGCGATCACGTAGACGAAGGTTCCGTCGTCGCGCGCGCTGAGCTCCACGTCCGCGGTCGACGCGCGCACGCGGATCTTCGCGGCAGCTGCGGTGAGCGCGGGCCGCACGGCGGCCGACGAGAGCTCTGAGGCGAGCGGGCGGAGCACCTCCTGCCAGAACGTCCAGTTCCAGCCGAGCTCGGCGTCAGCGGGCGGCGCGACCTGCGTCAGGTGCCCGCCGAAGAAGGCGAGGCCCCGTGCCCCGGCGACGATCGCCTGGTACGCCATGAAGCGCTCCGCCTGCAGCGTCGGGAAGCGCGGGACGAGGTGCGGCCGCTGCTTCGACGGCGCGACGCCGCTCCACGCGATCTGGAGCGTCATCCACACGGGCTTGCCGCCCGCGGCACGCACCATCTTGCGTGTCACGTCGCCGACGACGCTGATGTCGCGGTTGCCCGACTGCGTGTGGGAGCCCGGTGGGTACGAGACGGGATACACGTCGGCCCCGGTGATGTCGAATGCGGGCCGGTACGGCACCAGTTGGGCGAGCGTGCCGATCGGCGCCTGCGTGATCACGACCGGATGGACGCTGTCGACTTGCCGCAGGCGAGCGTGCGCGCGCACGAGGCCCGCCGGGCGGATCCAGTTCGCGCCGCGGAACGGATTGCGCGGCTCGTCGACGCCCTTGTATGCGGCGAGAGCGGGATGCCCCTGCACGCCCTCGGCGATGCGCGTGAGAAGACGCTCCTGCGGCGACGGCTGCGGCGCCGGCGGCGGCAGGTTCGCGGCGCCGCCCAGCCAGAGCCAGCCCTCGAGCCCGTGGGCGCCGGCGGCGTCGAGAAGCGCCCGCTGCTCCGCGAGCTGCGAATCGACCGCGGCGAGGCTCCAGTCGGCGCGCCCGATCCGAATCGAGGTCACGCCCGCCGCCGCCACCTCCGCGAGCGCGTTCCGCCCGCTCGGGGCCTTGCCGTCGGTCGGCGGACCGTTGGAGAGGACGATCGGGAAGGCGGCCGCCAAGAAGCTCAGACGAGCGCGGCGAGCCGCTCGACTCCGACGTCGATCAGCTCGTCCGCGACCATGCTGTACGAGAGACGGACGTTCGCCTCGCCGCGGGCGTCGGGATAGAAGGGCGCCCCTGGGACGACCGCCACGCCGGCGTCCGCCGCGCGGCGCGCGACCTCGGTCGCAGCACCGGGAATCGCCAGCCACGAGAAGAAGCCGCCCTGCGGGCGCGTCCAGGAGGCGCCGTCCGGCATCGACCGCTCGAGCGCAGCGAGCAGACGATCGGCACGCCGTGCGTAGAGCGCGCGCGAGCGCTCGAGCTGCTCGTCCAGCCAACCGCGCTGCGCGTACTCGGCGAAGAGCCGCTGCCCGAGGGCGCCTGCGCACTGATCGGTGTTCTGCTTCGCGGACGCGAGCTGGGCGACGACGTCGGCAGGGCCGACCGCCCAGCCGAGGCGCACGCCGGGGAAGAACGTCTTCGACGTCGTCCCGGCCTGCACGACCACGTCGGGGCCGAGGCTCCAGAGGCTGGCCGGCGCCGTGCCGTCGAAGCGAAGCTCCCGGTACGCGACGTCCTCGACGATCAAGAAGCCGTACCGGCGCGCGAGCTCCACAAGGGCGGTGCGGCGTTCGTCCGCGAGCGTCACCCCGGCGGGGTTCTGATGGTCGGGGATCGTGTACAGCAGCTTCGGTCGCAGCCCGGCGGCGAGGCGGGCGGCGAGCGCATCGACGTCGAGCCCGTCGTCGTCGAGCGACACGGCGACGACCTCGGCCTCGAAGCTCCGAAACGCCATGATCGCGCCGAGGTATGTCGGCCCCTCGACGACGACCGTGTCACCCGTGTCGAGGAAGGACTTCGAGACGAGCTCGAGCGCGTCGATGCCGCCGCTCGTGACGAGGAGCTCGTCTTCACGCGGCCGTGCTCCCTGGAGCTGCTCGAGCCGCGACGCGACGACTTCGAGCGTCGAGGCGAGGCCGCGTGTCGGGGCGTACTGGAACGCAGTCGCGTCGCCCGCGAGCTCGCCGAGAAGCGCAGCCGCGCGGTCGGCCGGGAAGGTGCTCGGATCGGGGAAGCCGCCCGCGAAGGAGATCAGGTCGGGGTTCGCGAGCACGCGGAGGATCGCAGCGATGCCGTCGCCCGCGCCGACGCGAGTACGCGCTGCGAAGAGCTGCTCGTAGCGGCCCGATGCCGGCGTGACGGCCACGCCGGCACGATATCCCTATCCTCCGGGCCGCCGGCGCACCGCGAGCGGGTTCAACCTCCGGATGCGCTCGAGCGCGAGCTCTTGCTCACGCAGCCCGCCGAGCCGCCCGAGCTCGTACCAGGTCGACCACTCGTCCGGCTCTAGTCGCACCGCCTCCTCGAACGCGCGGCGAGCGCGCGCACGGTCTCCGGCCGCGAGATAGGCCTCGCCGAGAAGCTGCTGCGGCTGAGCCGACCACGGTTGCCAGCGCGCCGCGGCGCGAGCCGCGGCGACCGAGCCGCGGCCCTCTCGCGCGGCCGTCGCGAGCGCCGCGTTGCCCGCAGCCTCGACCGAGGCGGCGAGCATGAGGAGCGCCGACGCGACGGCCAGCGTCCGTCTGCCCCGGGTCGGAACGCTCTGCGCAGGGCGTGCATCCACGACTATCGCGGCGCCGCAGACGAGAGCCGTCACCATCACGACGGGCATCTGCCAGTCCCAGTCGAGGCCGGCGTGGACGAGCGCAGCGACGTAGGCGCCGCACGCGACGGCAGTCAGCGAGCTCCTCCGCCGGACGGCACAGACGACCGGCACGGCGAGCGCAGCGACGAGCAACGCCAACCCGACGGGGCCGAGCTCCGCGAGCGTCTCGAGATAGAGGCTGTGGGCGTTCTGTACATCGAGCGGCGCGTCACGCGCCATGAGCCAGTGGACCGCGAACGTGCCGGGCCCGGAGCCGAGCCACGGGTGCGCGTGAACGTCGGCGAGCGCCACGTGCCAGTAGGCCGGGCGGTCGCCGAGCGCACCTCCGACTCCGTGCAGCGCCACCGCCGCAACCGCCGGCCCTGTGAGCATGAGCAGCACACGCGGCCCCCAGCGCTCGAGAGCCGGAGCCAAGCGCGCGAGCGCCCCCGGCACGACGCATGCCTGCGCGAGACCGAGGAGCACGACGACGGTGAAGACGATCCGTCCGTTCCGCACGATCAGCTCGGTCGACGCCTGGCTGTCGCCGACGCGCGAACGCTCCGCGAGCCAGACGGCGAGCAGCGGCAGCGGCGCTGCGACGAACACGGTTGCCGCGAGCCGGCGACGACCCGGATCGAGCGCGAGCGCGGCAGCGAGCCCGATCGCTGCGGCGGCTGCCGCGCCGCGACTGCCCGAGAGGTAGAGCCCGACGACGAGCGGCGCAAGTCCCGCCGCCGCAACCGCGCGCACCCTCGCCGAGGCCGCGTGCGCGACGGCCCCGAGCGCGAGGACGGCCCCGAGGGCGGCGAGGATCCCGCACGCGTTCGCGTAGCCGACCGGCGCGAAGAGCAAGCGCCCTTCGAAAGCGTCGGCGCTCACGTGCCGCGGCAGGAGCAGCGAGACGAGCCCGGAGCAGACGACGACGAGCGTGCCGGCCAGTGCACCGCCGAGCGCAGCGGGCACGCCGGAGCGACGGACGGCGACGAGCAGCGCCCACGCCGTCGCGAGATAGAGCGCCGCGCGCTCGCCCTCGGGCACGCCGCGGGTGGCGGCGCCCGGCCGAAGCGTCGCGCCGGCGATCCAGAGCACGAACGCGCCGAGCAAGCCGAGGAGCGCCCGATCGGCCCGGGCGAGGGAGAGACGTCCGCCGCAGGTGAGCACGGCGCACGCCGAACCGGCCGCGATCGCCGTCGCCGGGCCCCACGTCGTCGCGTAGTAGCCGCCGCTCGAGAAGCCGAGCCACGCCACTGCCGCGGCGACACCGGCGAAGGTGGGCACCACGCCGAGCGGGAGCGAGCGGAGCGTGGGGACGGCGGTGTGCCGTCCCCACGTCCCCGCCCCCAGGCTACGGGCCGCTGACACTTCCGGCCGGTGCGCAGATCGCGAACACGGTGAAGCCGAGCTGGCTGCCGGAGTTGTTGTCGACGTCGGCCCACCAGGCACTGGAGCCCGGGGTGCCGTCGCCGCTCCCATCGCTCGGATAGCTGCTGTTCACCGACTGCTGGCCGGCGGTGCCGCTCTCGCTGACGACGCCGCCCCCGACCGCGTGGAGGTTGCCCCCGCAGACGGCTTCGGCGCCGTACTGCGCGTGGGCGGGCCACGGTCCCGAGTCGGTCGCGACGTAGGTCAGGCTCGAGAACCCAGGCGGTCCGGCCTGCCCTCCCGGGCCCTGCGGACCCGCAGGCCCAGCAGGCCCCGCAGGCCCCGCCGAACCGGCAGGCCCGGCAGGCCCGGTAGCGCCGGTAGCGCCGTTGGCCCCTGCGGGCCCTCGCCGACCGGCAGGCAGCTGGCCGGCGGCGAAGTCGACGCTCCTGAGCGAGCCGTTTCTCACCTTGCTCGAGACGACCGCGTCCTTCTTCAGCTGGGCGGTGCCCACGCTTCCGGCAGGGAGGACGACGGCGGCGTAGCCCGTGCCTCCGAGCGCGACGAGCAGCGCCAGCCCGGCGAGCACCGTGGCGGGGCGCGGGAGCCGCCTTCGGTTGCGGATTGCGTCCATACGCACTCCTTGTTCGGGGATGATCCGACGCGACCGACGTTAGGACCGGCCGCTCACGGATCGCTCACGGATCGCTCAGTACGCAGTGGTCCGCGTCAGGTGATGCGGCGCGTGAGTCTTGTGGAACGGCAGCCACAACCGCGCGTCGATCTGCGGCACGATCACGCGCAGCTCGGGCGGCCTGAGCTCGTTCACCCGGGCGCAGAGGAGCGAGCACGCGTGGATCGTGTTCGCCCGCAGCTCGAGCTCCCACGCCGATCCTGCCTCGATGAGTCGCCCCTCGTCGATCGCAGCCGAGAGCTCGCCGGAGTAGCGCAGCACGCCCATCACCCGCAGCGCCGCCGGGACGATGTAGTCCGCGAACGCCGTGAGCTCGTGGAGGTCGGCGAACCCGGCTCCTCCCTGCGGCCGCAGCGTGATCTCCATGATCCAGGCGGCCAGCTGGGCGAGCTTCCAGAAGCGAACGTCGCCCACGCGGTCGTCGAAGCGCGGGAACTCGCGCACGAGAGACTCGAGAAAGCCGGCGCCCCCGTCGTAGAGCCCCGGCGACGTCGTCGCGACGAAGCGGTGGAAGCGCCCGTCCCAGCGCTCGAGGAGCGTCTCGCCGAGCGCGCGAAGGATCGCAACCCGTTCGTCGAGGAGCTGCAGGTCGCTCGACCCGCCGCGAAGGACATGCCGGAGCTGCTCGACGGTGACCTCGGCGAGCCACGCGCCTTCGAGCACGGGCACCCCCTCCAGATGGGCGCGATGGAACGCGAAATGGAGGCCGTCCGCGTCCGCGTAGGCACGGCCGTCCACCACGAGATCCCAACGCCGGCGCGTCGCGAGATCCGTGTAGGCGAAGTTGAGGGCCGCCGTCACGAGGACGAAGTCGACCGTCTCCTCCCGTGTCAGCGCAAACGGGAACGGAAAGAATGTGGCCGGCACCGGTAGCTCCTCGTAGGCGAGCCAGGAGGCCACATCGGCGAGACGGGCCTCGTCGAGGCGGACGTCCTGCGAGGCTTCGACCACGGGCAGCACCGACGCCAAAACGGGATTCACACCCTGAACTTAGGGGATGGTGCAAGCTTCCATGGGCACACTTCGGGGACAATCGACGCGGGAGGCGCACGTGGAAGCGGGGAAGCTCGAGCCGTCCGAGATCAGCGAGCGACTCGAGAGCGCGCTCTTCGAGATCCGCCGGGTCATCGCGGGGCAGGACCAGATGCTCGAGCGGGTGCTGGTCTGCCTGCTCGCTCAGGGACATCTCCTGATCGAGGGCGTGCCGGGGCTCGCGAAGACACTGACGATCAAGACGACGGCCGGCGTGCTCGGCGGCACCTTTGCACGCGTGCAGTTCACGCCCGACCTCGTTCCGGCCGACCTCGTCGGCACGCGCGTCTACCGACCCGACCAGGGCACGTTCGAGACGGAGCTCGGCCCGGTCTTCTGCAACTTCCTGCTCGCGGACGAGATCAACCGCGCCCCGGCGAAGGTGCAGTCGGCGCTCCTCGAGGTGATGCAGGAGCGGCAAGTCACGATCGCGCACACCACGTATCCGGTTCCCGATCCCTTCCTCGTCATGGCGACGCAGAATCCGATCGAGTCGGAGGGGACGTATCCGTTGCCGGAGGCGCAGATCGACCGCTTCATGCTGAAGATCCTCATCGACTACCCCGAGCACGACGAGGAGCTGACGATCGTCCAGCGCCAGCTGATCGACCCTCCGGAGCTGCGCGAAGCGCTCTCGCTCGACGACCTGCGTGAGCTGCAGCGGACCGTCTTCGACGTCTACGTGGACCCGTCGCTCGTCAGCTATGCGGTCTCCGTCGCGACCGCCACGCGAAAGCCGGCCGACATCGGGCTCCCCGAGCTCGGCGAGTACATCGACTTCGGCGCCAGCCCCCGCGGGCCGATCAGCATCACGCAGTCGGCGCGCGCCCTCGCTCTCGTCCGCGGGCGCGACTACGTGACGGCCGACGACGTGAGAGCCTTGACGAAGGACGCGCTGCGCCACCGGCTCGTGCTGAGCTACCAGGCGCTCGCAGAGGGCGTCACTCCCGACGCCATCCTCGACCGCGTGCTGGCAACCGTTCCGATGCCGGAGGTGAGCCTGTCGCGACCGGGCATCGCGTGAGCTCCACGCTTTTCCGGCCGGCGACGCCGGAGCGCCCCGGCCCTGGACCGCTGCCCGCGGCCGCGCTGCGCGCGCTCCAGCTCCAGGTGACGCGCCGCCTGCAGGGGATGCTCGCGGGCGACTATCGCTCGGCGCAGTTCGGGGAGGGCACGGAGCTCGCCCAGGTGCGGCCGTACGTTGCCGGCGACGACGTCCGCCGCATCGAATGGAACGTGACCGCACGGATGGGCGAGCCGCACGTTCGCGTGACGATCGCCGAGCGTGTGCTCGTCACGTGGCTGCTGCTCGACACGTCGCCGTCGATGCACTTCGGCACCGGCGACAGGCGGAAGGCCGACGTCGCCGACGGCGTGGCCCTCGCGATCGGGCACATCGCAACCCGCCGGGGGAACAGGCTCGGCGTGATGACGTTCGGCGACCGCAGCCCTTCGACGCTGCCGCCGAGCCAGGGGCGTCACGGCTTGATCGGGCTGCTCGGAGCGCTGCAACGCGAGCCCGAGGAGGAGCAGGTGGGCGCCACGTCGCTCGGCGCTGCTCTCTCCCGCACCCGCGCGATCGCCCGACAGCGCGGCGTCGTCTTCGTCGTCTCCGACTTTCGCGGCCCGCTCGACTGGCGCAAGCCGCTGCTCAACGTGATGAGCAGGCACGAGGTGTTCGCGGTCGAGATCCGCGATCCGCGGGAGCAGCAGCTGCCGGACGTCGGCGACCTGTGGCTCGTCGATCCCGAGACGGGACGCGAGGTGCGGGTGGACACGCGCAGCCGGTCGCTGCGGGAGCGCTTCGCGGCCGCGGCCGCCGAGGAGCGGAGCGGCGTCGCGCGCGTCCTCGCGGCGCTCGGCGTCCCGCACTGCGTGCTGACGACGCAGGGCGACTGGCTGCGCCCGTTCGCCGCCTTCCTCGGAGCCGCCAGACGATGAGCTTCGATCAGCCGCTCGTCCTGATCGCGCTCCTCCTCGTGCCGCTGCTCGTGCTCGGGTGGCGTGCGTTCGACCGGCGCCGCTCCCAGGAGGCGGCGAGCTTCGCGACCCCGGCGCTCTTCCCGAACCTCGTCGCCGAACGGCCGGGCCGGCGCCGGACGATCCCGCTCGTGCTCTTCCTCACCGCGCTCACCGCGCTCCTCGTCGGCGCCGCCAAGCCGCGCGCGCATGTCAGCGTGCCGCGCAAGGAGGCGACGGTCGTGCTCGCGATCGACGTGTCACGCTCGATGACGGCCCAGGACGTGCGGCCGACCCGGCTCGGAGCCGCACGAAACGCGGCGTACGCCGTGCTGGCGAAGGTTCCGAAGGAATACAGCGTCGCGGTCGTCGGGTTCGGCACCCGCGCGTTCGTCGCCGTCCCACCGACGACGGACCGGGTGCTCGCGCACGACGCGCTGGCCTCGCTCGCGCCCAGTGAAGGGACGGCGATCGGCGACGGCGTCGCGTTGGCGGTCAGGGTCGGACGGCGTCAGCACACCGCTGACGGCGCCGTGCCGCCGACGTCGGTGCTCGTCGTCTCCGACGGAGCGCGGGACGGTGGGCGCACGTCGCCGCTCGCGGCGGCCCGATCGGCCCGTCTCGCCGGGATCCCGGTCTCGACGGTGCTGGTCGGGACTTCGAGCGGCATCGTCACGCACAAGCTGGTCGGCGGCTACCAGGAGCAGATCCGCGTGCCGCCGAGCCCCGGGACGCTGCAGCAGATCGCACGGTTGAGCGGCGGCCAGTTCTTCCGCGCCCGCACGAGCGCTGCGCTCACCGACGTCTACAAGAAGCTCTCCACGCGAGTCGGGCACCAGACGAAGAACCGGCAGATCACCGACCTCTTCGGCGCGGGCGCGGCCGTGTTGCTGCTCACCGGCGGCGCGCTCTCCGCGCTCTGGTTCCGGAGGCTCGTCCCGTGAGAGGCGTTCTGGCTCTCGCTCTCGTAGCGGCCGCCTGCGCCGTCGCCGCATCCCCCGCCGGCGCGACGAACGAGTGCCGTGGGCTCCAGGTATGCGTGCCCGTCGCGGGACCGTGGGTCGTCGCGTCGCCGGGTCAGGTCGAGTTCCAGCTCTCGTGCCCGAAGCGCTACATCGTCGCCGGTCTCGACGCCGAGCTGACGACACGGGGGATCGACGTCGGCTTCGTCGGCAACCTCGGCAGCCCGGTCAACCCGGGCATCACGACGTCCCGCGACGCCGTCTTCCTCGGCCGCCTCGTTCGCGGCGGCGATGCCGCGTCGAGCTTCCGTCCGCACATCGGCTGCATTCCCGCGTCCGGCGGCGGCAGCAGGACGCCGACCGCCTATCACGCCTTCCCGCCCGGCGCGCCGACCGCGCGCGTGGTGATCCAGCTGAAGGTGAAGCCCGGCACGACGATACAGCGCGTGCGCTGCAACCGGAGCCAGCGGCTCGTGTCGGCAAGTCACGCCGTGGGATTCCTCGGCGAGGCGCCGCCGACGAGCAGGCTCGTGCACGCCGTCCAGGCGTCGCACGTCGTTCGTAACGGCGCTGCGATCCTGACCGTGAAGGCGACGGGGGCGGTCGCCGAGACGCAGGCCGTCGTGCAACTCGACCTCCTCTGCACTCCGACATGACGTTCGGCCACCCCCTTCTGCTGCTGAGCTTGCTCGTGATCCCGGCCGGGCTCGCGCTCTACCTCCTCGTCGCGGCGCGACGGCGCATGCGGTATGCCGTCCGGTACTCGAACGTCGACGTCCTCGCCTCGGTCGTCGCGACCGGCCGGCCGTGGCGGCGGTGGGTCGCGTCCGCGCTCTTTCTGCTCGCGGTCGCGACGCTCTGTGTGGCGGTATCGCGACCACACGTGCACCGGCTCGTCGCGAGCGACAACGCGACGGTCGTACTCGTGCTGGACGTCTCGGGGTCGATGCAGGCGATCGACGTGAAGCCGACGCGACTCGCCGCCGCCCAGCAGGCGCTGCACACGTTCCTCGCCAAGGTGCCGCCCAGGTTGAAGGTGGGGCTCGTCCTCTTTGCGGGGGAGGCGCAGGTCGCGACGCCGCCCACGAGCGACCACGCGCTCGTCTCCGAGGCGATCAACGAGGTCGACTTCTTCAACGGCTTCGGCGGGACGGCGATCGGCGACGCGCTCGCGACGGCGGTACACGTCGGCCTGCGCTCCGCGGGCGTCAACGGCAACTCGGTGAATGCCGCGTCCTCGACGCGGAGCCTCGCGGCGTACGTCGCCAAGACGAAGCGCCCGTCGAGCACCCTCGTCTCGATCCTGTTCCTGTCGGACGGCCACCAGACGCGCGGCGTGCTGACGCCGCTGCAGGGCGCAGATCGGGCCCGCGCGGCCGGGATCCCGGTCTACACGGTGTCGCTCGGGACGACCGGCAATACGACGATGCGCGGCTTCCCTCAGGGCTTCGGCGGCGGTGGGCAGTTGTCGCCCGGCGGCGGCTTCGGCGGTCGCGGCCTCGCTCCCGACCCGAGGACGCTGCGCGCGATCGCCGAGCGCACGGGCGGCAAGTTCTTCCGGGCGAGGTCGGCGGGCGCGGTGGAGGACGCGTACGCCGCGCTGGGCTCGAAGCTCGGCCGGAAGCCCGGCTTGACGGAGGTCACGGATCTCTTCCTCCTGGGGGCCGCCGGCCTCCTCGTCGCCGCGGGCCTGCTCTCGGCGCTCTGGTCGCCGCGACTGCCTTGAACCTGCGTGGTGTCGGCTCCCGCCGAAGGCGGTGTCAGGCACCGATCAGTCGAACGTCACGACGA
>DASSGL010000032.1:0-5210 GCA_035693525.1 Gaiellaceae bacterium
CGCGCCGCTGCCGACGGTGAAGGTCGTCGACCTGCGGCGTGAGAGCGGCTATCCGCTTTCGGCGCCGCTCCTGCGCGAGCTGGGCGGGATCGCCGAGCGCGGCGGCAAGGCGATCCTGCTGCTGAACCGCCG
Organism: Gaiellaceae bacterium; assembly: GCA_035693525.1. Taxonomy (GTDB): domain Bacteria; phylum Actinomycetota; class Thermoleophilia; order Gaiellales; family Gaiellaceae; genus Palsa-739. The sequence continues at coordinate 133 of DASSGL010000032.1, forward strand.
CGGCCTCGCACCGGCGATCCACTGCCGCGCGTGCGGCGAGACGCGGCGTTGCCCGTTCTGCGACGTCGCCCTGACATTGCACGGCGATAGTTCGTTGCGCTGTCACCACTGCGGCCGGGTGGAGCCGATGCGGGAGACATGTGCTGCATGCGGCTCCGCCGAGCTCGCGCGCATCGGCGCCGGGACGCAGAAGCTCGAGCGCGCGCTCGCGGAGCACGTCCCCGAGCTCGAGGTGATCCGTCTCGACACGGACGCGGTCGAGAGGCCGGAGCAGCTGCGCGACGCGCTCGAGCGTTTCGCGCGTGCGGACCGGGCGGTGCTCGCGGGGACGCAGATGGTCGCGAAGGGTCATCACTTCGAAGGCGTCGAGCTCGCCGCGGTCGTCGACGCCGACACGGGTCTCGGACTGCCGGACTTCCGGGCCGAGGAGCGGACGTTCCAGCTGCTGACGCAGCTCGCGGGGCGGAGCGGCCGCGACGCGCCGGGGCGAGTCCTCGTGCAAACGTTTCAACCGGATTCCCGCGCCGTCTCGTTCGCGATGCGTCACGACGTGCGCGGCTTCCTCGAGAGCGAGCTCGAGCGCAGGCGCGTGCTCGGCTACCCGCCGTTCAAGCACCTCGTACGGGTCGTCGTCAGCGGGCCCGAGCTCGGCGATGCCATGCGCGCGCTCGAGGAGCTGAAGGCCGGCCTCGGCGAATCCGACCTCCTCGGCCCGGCGCCCCTGCTGCGGCTGCGCGGTCGAAGCCGCGCGCAGCTCGTCGGCAAGACCGACCGCCCGCGTGCGTTGGCGACCCGCGCCGCCGCGCTGCTGGCCGCCGCCGCGGTCCCGATGCGCCGAGCCGGCCTGGCCGTCGTCGTGGACGTCGATCCGCAGTCATTGTGACGGATGTCACGCGTTTCTAAGATCGTCTGACACCAGGGCATGTCCGTCTGGCCAGACGTCGCCGCATGATCAAGCGGAGCGGCCCCCTTGGTGTCTGACACCAAGAGATGTCCGCTCGAGCGTCGTCTCTCTCAGGCCTTGACGCGTTCGTACAGCACGTGGTCGCGCCACTCCCCGGCGATCAGCAGCAGCTCCTTTGCGTAGCCGAAGCGCTCGAAGCCGTTCTTCTCGAGCACCCGCTGCGACGGGACGTTGTCCGGCAGCGTGCCCGCCTCCAGGCGGTGGAGCCGGAGCTCGCCGAACGAGATCTCGACGACGGCGGCCAGCGCGGCAGTCGCGAGCCCCTGGCGGCAGCGCGGGCCGTCGACCCAGTAGCCGACCGATCCCATCTGCAGCGGCCCGCGCATGACGTCGTTCAGCACGATCATCCCCGCGATCGCGCCGTCGTCGAGGATCGCCCACCGCCACCAGTTCGCATCGTCGGGGCGCTCGAGCCGCTCGCGCTGCACGGCGACGGTGAAGAACGAGTCGTCGCGCGTCGGCTCGAACGGTGCGAGGAAGTCGCGGTTGGCGGCGTACAACGCGGCGAGCTCGTCCGCGTCGTCCGTCGTCAGCAGACGGATCACGCCGCGCGGCGGGCGGCGGCGCGATCGGCCGGGAAGCGCTCGAGGATCCACTGCTCGTCGAGCGGCTCGCGCTTGTACGAGCGCCCGTTGATCTTGACGAAGTCGCGTGTGCGGGGATCCATCGGGAGCCGCGCCTCCGCGGGGAAGTTGCGGTTGTGCCGTTCGATCAGCTCGTTGACCTCCGAGAAGCTCCAGTCGCGAACCGTCTCGAGCCAGAGCCGCCGGAACTCATCGTCATCGCGAGCCGTCCAGGCGAGCTCGTGCCAGGCCTCGCCCAGCTGACGCTCGTGCTGGTCGAGCGCGTCCTCGATCGCTCGCAGGCGACGCATCCAGAGTGCAGGCCCGCCGAGTGCCCGGATCGCGGCGTCGGCGTCGGGGCGGAAGTTGCGCAGCCGCGGCGGAAGCGGCGCGCCGCGGACAGGGCTCGTCGCCAGCTCCTCCTCGAGCACGCGCCGCTCCTCGCGGTCGCGCGCAGTCTCGGGACGGATCGCACCCTGGCTCATGATCTCCTTCGCCTCGCGCGGATCCATGCGCGTTAGTGTGCCGACTGCATGACCGAGCACGAAGACGAGGTGATCGAGGGGCAGATCCGGGACGAGAAGCTCGACCCGGAACGTGAGGCGCGGCGACGTCTGGCGCTGGCGCAGATCCGCCAGTGGCCCGACGCGGCGCTCCGCATGCAGGCGCGCCCCGTCGAGGAGTTCGACGACGACCTGCGGAGCCTCGTCGAGCGGATGAAGCTCCTGATGCGCGACGCGAACGGCATCGGCCTGGCCGCGACCCAGGTCGGCATCCTCCGCAGGGTCTTCGTCTTCCAGCCGGAGGAGGACGAGGTGATCGCGGTCGTGAACCCGGAGATCGTCGAGCGCAGCGACGAGACCGACGTCGCCGATGAAGGCTGCCTCTCGATCCAGGGCGTCACGGTCCCGGTCGAGCGCTCGGTCGAGGTGACGATCGTGGGGACGGACGAGAACGGCAACGATCTGAGGCTCGACCTCGACGGCTATGCCGCGCGCTGCGTCCAGCACGAGGCCGATCACCTGGACGGCGTCTTGATGCTCGACCGCACGACCCCGGATGCGCGGCGCGAAGCGCTCGGGTTCCTGCGCCCACGCGTCGCCCTTTCCTAGCCCATGCGGCTCGCGGTCGCAGCGACCGCGCCCTTCGGCGCCGACGTCCTCGCGCGGCTCGCGGAGCATCACGACGTCGCGCTGCTGCTGACGCGGCCCGACAAGCCCCGCGGCCGGGGCCGCCGGCTCACGCCGACACCCGCGAAGGAGAAGGCGGAGGAGCTCGGCATCCGGATCCTCGAGCCCGCCCGGCTCGACGAGGACGTGGAGCTTCCGGTCCGCACCGTCGTCGTCGCCGCCTACGGCCTTCTGATCCCGGAGCCGCTGCTTTCGCGCGCGCTGTGGCTCAACGTGCACCCTTCGCTGCTGCCCCGCTGGCGGGGCGCCGCACCGGTCGAGCGCGCGCTCATGACCGGGGACGCCCGGACGGGCGTCACGATCCATCGCACCACGGCGGAGCTCGACGCCGGGCCGATCGCGGCGCAGGAGGCGTTCGACCTGGGGCCGGACGACGATGCCGGCGCCGTCTTCGCGCGCGCCGCGGAAGTTGCCGCCCGCCTGCTCGACGAGGTGCTCCCGGAGCCGACGTTCACGCCGCAGCCGGCGGACGGCGTCACGTACGCGGAGAAGATCACGCCCGAGGACCGCGAGCTCGACCTCACGCGACCCGCGCACGAGCTCGTCAACCGCATCCGCGCGCTCTCGCCGCACATCGGCGCGCGAGCGGTGGTCGACGGGCGGCCGCTCATCGTCTGGCGGGCCCGCGCGACGCCGAACGGCGAGCTCGAGCTGCTCGAGGTGCAGCCCGAGGGCGGCAAGCGGATGCCGTACGACGCATATCTGCGCGGCATTCGCTGATGTCGGTCTCAGCTGCCCGGAGCGCCGCCTACGAGGTGCTGCTGCGCGTGTTCGAGCACGACGCCTATGCCGACCGTGCGTTTCGCACGGCCGCGAAGCACCTCGACGAACGAGATCGTGCGTTCGCACAGCGGCTCGCATACGGGGCCGTGCAACGCGTCCGCACGCTCGATTACGCGATCGACACGCTCGGTCGACGGCCGACGCGCAAGCTCGACCCGCCCGTGCGTGCCGCGCTGCGGCTCGGTGCGTACCAGCTCGGCTACACCGACACGGCGCCGCATGCCGCCGCGAACGAGTCGGTCGAGCTCGTGCGCCGCGCACGGCTCGAGCGCGCGGTGTCGTTCACGAACGCGGTCATGCGCCGCCTCACCGAGGGAATCGTGCCCCTGCTCGACTCGCTCCCGGACGGCGCGCTCAAGGAGTCGTATCCCGACTGGATCGCCGAGACGTTCGCGCGCGACCTCGGGCGCGAGGCTGGACTCGAGCTGATGCGCGCGATGAACGAGCCGCTCGAGACGGTCGTCCGGCTCGTCGACGGCGAGCCGACTAGGGAGCCGCCGGGAGAGCCGACCGACATTCCCGGCGCGTATCGGGTCTCACGCGTCGACGATCTCGCCGTCGCCGAGGGCCGGATCTGGCCGCAGAGCCGTGGCTCGCAGCTCGCGGGTCTCGTAGTCGGCGCGCAGGACGGCGAGCGCGTGCTCGACCTCTGCGCCGCGCCGGGAGGCAAGACGTCGCAGCTCCGCGGGGCGGTGACCGCCGTCGAGATCGACCCGAACCGCGCGAGCGAGCTGCGCGCGAATCTCGCGACGATGCACCGTACGAACGTCACGGTCGTCGAGGCCGACGCCACGGCTCTTCCGCCGGGCCTCGATCGCTTCGATCGCGCGCTCGTCGACGCTCCGTGCTCGGGCCTCGGCGTCCTCGCGCAGCGTCCGGACCTTCGCTGGCGGGCGGCGCCGCTGCCCGAGCTCCAGCTGGCCCTCCTGCGCTCCGCCGCCGAGCGCGTACGGCCCGGCGGCACGATCCTGTACTCCGTCTGCACGATCAACGCGGACGAGAACGAGGCCGTCGTCGACGCGAGCGGTCTCCGGGTGCTCGCCCTCGGGGAGGAGTGGCCGCAGTTCGCACACCCGCGCGATCCCCGATTCCTGCTCACGTTGCCGCATGTCCACGGCACGAGTGGCTTCTTCGTCGGCCGGTTGCAGGTCTAACCTCCCGGTCGGGCGTGGGCTGGCACGAATGGATCCGGACGGTCGAGATCGAACCGTCGCTCTATGCCGCCGACTTCGCGAGGCTCGGTGAGCAGGTCGACGTGATGGTGCGCGCCGGGGCGCGCATCTTCCACTTCGACGTCGGCGACGGCCACTTCGTCGAGCCGATCACCATGGGCCCGGTCGTGCTCCAGGCGATCGCGCCGATCGTGCACGCGGTCGAGGGAGGCGCGATCGACTGTCACCTGATGGTCGACAACCCCTTGCACCACTTCCCCCAGATCGCCCGCGCCGGCGGCGACAGCGTCACCTTCCACTACGAGGTCGTCCGAGACGTGCCGGCGACGATCGCCGCCGCCCGCGAGAACGGCCTGCAGGTCGGTGTGGCGTTCAATCCCGCCACCGAGCCCGAGGACGTCGCGCG
>DASSGL010000033.1:0-5565 GCA_035693525.1 Gaiellaceae bacterium
CTCGGGCACGCGACCCGGATGTGCGTGCGGTCGTCCTCACGGGCGCGGGTCGCGGCTTCAGCGCCGGACAGGATCTGACCGAGTTCAGCGAGGCCGGCGACCTCGGCGGCGCACTGCGGGAGACGTATCACCCGAACGTGCTCGCGATTCGACGGCTCGAGAAGCCCGTGATAGCGGCCGTCAACGGCGTCTGCGCCGGCGCGGGGCTTTCGCTCGCCTGCGTCTGCGACATCCGGATCGCGGCGGACAGCGCAAGCTTCGTGCCGGGCTTCATCGGCATCGGTCTCGTTCCGGACGCCGGCGGCACGTTCTTCCTGCACAGGCTGCTCGGCGCGTCGCGCGCGTTCGAGTGGATGTCGTCGAACCGCCGGCTGACGGCCGCCGAGGCGCATGCGTGGGGGCTCGTGTCGGAGGTCGTCGAGGCGGAGGCGCTCCCGGCGCGAGTTGCCGAGGTCGCCGCGACCTACGCCTCGCTGCCGACACGCGCCGTCGGCATGACGAAGCGGCTCTTCGACAATGCGGCGACCGCGACGCTCGACGAGCAGCTCGAGCTGGAGGCGCAGCTCCAGGTTGCGGCCGCCCAGACCGAGGATTTCCGCGAGGGCGTCTCGGCGTTTCTCGAGAAGCGCGAGCCGAAGTTCACCGGTCGCTGAGTCGCGCGCAGACGTGCATCCCGAGGCCCGTGGCTGCGCGGCGGCTCTCGTTGCCCGCGAGCTCTGCCCGCAACGCCGCTGCCGTCACCGACGGGAAGTCGCGCCTCCGGGCCGCGAGGCCGAGGTCGCGGACAGCCTTTGCGACGCGGTGATCTGCCGCCAGCCACGTCTGCGCGGCCTGCTCGTCGGCAGTCGGAGGCCGAAGGTCGTCGAGCTTTTGCAACGCCGCCTCGTACAGGGGCAGTGTCTTCTGGACGTAGGCGACGATGTCCGCATACGTGCGTGGACGCGCGCCGGACGCCGTCGCGTCGGCATACGCCGTGCAGATCGCGTCGGCCTTCTCGACGAAGTCGCCGTGCGAGAGGCGGCCGTCGCCGCAGCCGGCCGCCAGTGTCAGCGCCGCAGCGAGGCAAGCACCTCGTTGCGATCGGGAAAGCGGCGTGCCTCTTGTTTCGAGAAGACGAGCTCGCCGTCGCGGAGCACGTCGAACTGGCTCTTGAGCCCTGGGGTGATCGACGTCTCGAAGCCCTCGCGTGTCAACTCGGCCGCGAGACTCGCGGCCCGCTCGTCGTATCCGTTTCAGACGGGGCAGTATCGAATCTCGACGCTCATGAGGGGAGCCTACACCGGCTACGATCGGGTCCAGTGAGCGTCGAGCCGGCCGCCCGCGAGCGGATTCTCGAGAGCGCGTATGACCTCTTCTCACGCAAGGGTGTCCGCGCGGTCGGTGTCGAGGAGGTGATCGAGCGCGCGGCCGTGGCGAAAGCCACGCTCTATCGGCACTTCCCGTCGAAGGACGATCTCGTGCTCGCCTTCCTGCGCCGGCGCGAGGAGGTCTGGACGCACGGCTGGGTGGAGGCGGAGGCGCGGCGCCGAGGGGCGAGCCCCGAGGATCGACTGCTCGCGATCTTCGATCTCTTCGACGAGTGGTTCCACCGCGACGACTTCGAGGGTTGTGCGTTCATCAACGTCTTGCTCGAGACCGCGAACCTGAAGCATCCGATCGGCCGTGCGAGCGCCAACCACCTCGAGAACATCCGCGCCATTCTCGGGACGCTTGCCGACGAAGCGGAGCTGCGAGATCCCGACGAGTTCGCGAAGTCGTTCCACATCCTGATGAAGGGGTCGATCGTCCAGGCCGGCGAGGGCGACCTCGAGGCGGCTGCGCGCGCGAAGGAGATGGCGCGCGACCTGATCGAGAAGTACCGGTAAGAGGGGTCTCGCCGCGGCCGCTCGTGCCGATCCTCCGTGGAGGAGGGGAGCACGTGCGTGTAAAGGTGTCGAGCCCGGAGCTCGTCGGGCGATTGGTCGCATATCTCGCGTTCGACTCGAACGTCGTCGTGACGCAGCTCGCCGACGACGAGGTCGAGGTGTCGTTCCTCGGCTCGCTCAACGCGAACGCGCAGCACATGCACACCGAGCTGCGCCTGCGCGCATGGATTGCTGCGAACCCCGAAGCGGTCGTCGTCGTGCGCGAGTAGCCTCGCGTCAGTGGAGATCGGCGTCTACACGTTCGCCGAGCTGCGCGGCGGCATCGACCCAGCTGAGCGCATGCGCGATCTCATGGAGGAGGCCGCGCTCGCGGACGAGGTCGGCCTAGAAGTGTTCGGCGTCGGCGAGCATCACAGGCCGGACTTCGCCGTCTCCGCTCCGGCGGTCGTGCTCGCGGCTGCGGCGGTCCGCACGTCGCACATCCGCTTGACGAGCGCCGTCACCGTTCTGAGCTCGGACGATCCGGTGCGCGTGCTCGAGGAGTTCGCGACGGTCGACCTCCTTTCGGGCGGCCGCGCAGAGATCATGGCCGGCCGCGGCTCCTTCATCGAGTCGTTCCCTCTCTTCGGCTACGACCTGGCGGATTACGACGAGCTCTTTGCAGAGAAGCTCGAGCTCCTGCTCGCGTTGCGCGGCGACGAGCCCGTCACGTGGTCGGGGAGGCATCGCGCCGCGCTCGAAGGCGTGGTCGCCCACCCGCGACCGGTGCAGCGGCCGCTACCGGTGTGGATCGCCGTCGGTGGGAATCCCGGGTCCGCCGCGCGCGCCGGAACGCTCGGTCTGCCGATGGCCCTGGCGATCATCGGCGGCATGCCCGAGCGCTTCGTCCCGTTCGCGGACATCCACCGCCGAGCGGCGGACGCGGCAGGCCACGAACGGCCGTCGCTCTCGATCAACTCGCACGGCTATGTCGCCGGGACGGCCGAGCAGGCGGCCGACGACTTCTTCACGGCCTACGCGGAGATGATGACGTCGATCGGCCGGGAGCGCGGCTGGCCGCCGATGCAGCGGCCCGACTTCGACGCCCTGCGCACCCGCCGCGGCGCCCTCGTCGTCGGGAGCGTCGACGAGGTCGTCGAGAAGATCCTCTTCCAGCACGAGCTCTTCGGCCACGATCGCTTCCTCATGCAGACGAGCGTCGGCGACCTGGCTCATGCCCGGGTGCTGCGTTCGATCGAGTTGCTCGGGACGGAGGTCGCGCCGGCGGTCCGAGCTGCGCTCGGAGCGGCCGGCTAGTCCACCTCCTCGTCACGTAGCCGCTGCACCAGCCGGAGCCGCTCGAGCAGGTCGCTGCGCAGGTCGTCTCCTGCGAGCCCCTCGATCCGGGACCACCTTCCCGAATCCGATGCTCCCGTCATCGCCCCGTCGATCCGTGCCCAGCCCTCCGAAGGGGAGAGGTCCGGAAACAGCATCTCGCGCACTTGATCGAGCTCAGGCGAGCGGTAGCGCTCGCGCTCACTCATGGTGCGAGTCTGATCGATTCGCCGGACGGGCGTCGAAGAGCGCGGCGTCGTAGATGTCGCGGGTCTGCTCGTCGAAGAGGACGAAGCGGACGAGCTCGACGGTCTCCTGCCGTGCGAGCGCCTCGCGAGTGGCCGCGACGGCGACCGCGGCCGCTTTCTCGGGCGGATAGCCGAAGACGCCCGTGCTGATCGCAGGGAACGCGAGGCTGCGGCAACCGAGCTCGGCCGCGAGCGCGACGGCGTTCAGGTGGCACGCGGCCAGCGTCTCCGGTTCCTCATGGCCGCCGCCCTTCCAGACGGGGCCGACGGTGTGGATCACGTGTCGTGCCGGAAGCCGGTAGCCGGCGGTCGCCTTCGCCTGTCCGGGGAGGCATCCGCCTAGCAGGCGGCATTCGGCGAGGAGCTCGCTCCCGGCTGCGCGATGGATGGCGCCGTCGACTCCGCCGCCTCCGAGGAGGGAGGTGTTCGCCGCGTTGACGATCGCGTCGACCGTCTCGCGGGTGATGTCTCCCCCGACCGCCTCGATCACAGGCGTCATGAGGTCCCGTCCGCGAGCTCGAGCAGGCTCGTGACCGTCGTCCAGTTCCGCGAGGTCGCGGTGACGCCGAGACCGCGGCCCGCCAGCTGCGCCCAGAGCTTGGAGCGCGCCACGCCGGCAGGATGCCACGCGTAGACCTCGCGGCCCGACACGACGAGCTGCTCCGGCTCGACGGCGGCCTCGCGCAGCTTGCGGACGACCGCCGGGTCGAGCTTCTCCGACAGGAAGCTCACCTGGTAGCGCTTCGGATCCGTCGCAACCTTGCCGAGCGGGTCGCGGCGCACGACCTTGGCGAGCTCGTCGCGCGTGCGCACGACGACGTCGACATCGAGGCCGACCGCGTTCGCGATGCGCTGCTCGCACGTTCGGGCGACGCGCGCGGGCGATGCCTTGCTCGTCAGCACGACGTTGCCGCTCTGGAGGTACGTGCGCACGTCCTCGAAGCCGGCCTCCGTGAGCACCTCACGGAGGTGCGGCATCGAGACCCGGTTGCGGGAGCCAAGGTTGATGCCGCGAAGGAGGACGACGTGGCGTGCGGCGGCCATCCTCCGAGCCTAGCCGGACGTTCCTCGAGCTGACCGCCTGAGCTCAGGACGACTCCGGCAGCAGCCCCAGCTGGGTGAGCAGAGAGACCTGGTCGTAGTAGATCTCGCCGCCGACGACCGAACCGTCCGCGTCGAAATGCCACATCTCGCAGATCGGAAGCGTCCACTGCTTGCCGGTGGCCGGGAAGCGCCCCAGCGCGCCGTCGTTCGTGCCCTCGCCGGTGAACCGCGCCACCACCATCTCGCCGGCGGCCGTATAGCGGGCATCCGTGACCCGGCAGTCGGACGAGACCTGGATCCACCCCGCCAGGAAGTCGTCCTTGAACTCCTGCGGCGTCCTGAACGTGACGCCACGCGCCCGGTCGATCCAGCAGATGCTCTCGGCGTACTCCTTTACCATCGCGTCGAAGTCGCGCCGGTTGAAGGCCTCGTGCCCTTCGCGGTAGGTCAGGACGTTCCTGGATTCCATGGCCGCTCCTTTTGTCGTTCGCTGGAGCGATGGTCGCAGGGCGTCCTTTCCAGAAGCTTTCGCCGACCTTTCTGGATCATCATCACGGTCGGTATATGGTGACGGCCCAGAAGATGACCGGCCGCTGCGCCTTTGTCGTCGTCGCGGCGACCGTCGTCCTCGTGACGTCAAGTGCTGCCGGTGCGGCCGATTCATCGCTTGCCCTTGCGAATCGCTATGCACCTGTGGTGCGGCTCGTCGAGCAGAAGGAGTCGTGCGGTCACGGGGAGGCGTACGTGCCCACGAACGTCGATCTCGTGCTCGGCAGCCCCGACGTCGCGTTCCGCGGACCTTGGGACAAGACGAACATCATCAAGGTCGCGCCGACCGGGTCGGATCTCGCGAGGGGATTGTTCGACTATCACCTGGACTTCCCCGGCTCTGCGGTCGCCCCCGGCTGCACCTATGACGACTGGTCGCAGCGGATCAACAAGGGGCACTCGCCGACGACCTATGCACGCATCGTCACCGAGCCCGCCTACCCGAACAAGCTTGCGCTTCAGTACTGGTTCTTCTACGTCTTCAACGACTTCAACGACAAGCACGAAGGCGACTGGGAGATGGTCCAGCTCGACTTCGACGCGGC
>DASSGL010000034.1:0-4021 GCA_035693525.1 Gaiellaceae bacterium
CAGGCGCTCGTGCTGCAGAGCGGGTCGTTCCCGACACGGCTCCGTCTTGCAGCTCGCACGCTGCCACGCCGGTCGCTCGTACGGCTGCGCGTGACGGCGACCGACCCGTGGGGTCGCAGCGGCACCTTCACGATCTCGTTCCGCGTCCCGTAGCGTCCGTGCGTTGAACGACCTCGTCCTGCCGGTCGCGGCGACGCTCGCCGCGCTCGCGTTCGCGGCTCCCGCGACCGCGGCAGTCGTCCCGGGCCAAGGGATCGCCGGCGTCGAGCTGCGAATGACCGAAGCGCAGGTGCGCGCGGTCGTCGGCCCTCCGCTGCGCGTGACGCGGTCGCGAGGCGCGCTCGGCTTCCTCGTCACGCGGCTGCACTACCACGGACTGGACGTCGACCTGCAGCGGCTGGACGGTCAAGCGGTCGTCGTTCGGGCGATCGCGACGCGCGCCGGCGAGCGGACGCGCTCAGGTGTCGGCGTCGGTTCGTCGCTCGCGGCTGTTCGCCGTCTCCCGGGCGTTCGCTGCTGGTCTGAGGGCGCCGAGCGTTACTGCGGAAGCGGCGACCGGAGCACGCCGCTCGCCCGCGTGACGATCTACTGGATCGGGGCCTACGACCGACTGACCCGCATCGTCGTCGGGCTCGCCGTGTCGAGCTGAGCTCGGCGCCGGGTTGCGCCGGCGCTACGAGGTCGAAGCCAGGCGTCGCCGACGCTTCTCGGCCGTCGCCCGGCCCCATCGCGCGAGCGCGTCGGAGGCGGCCCCGACACCGCCGAGCCAGCGCAGGAACAGGACGTTTCCGACCCAGAGCGCCCCGATGACGATCACAGTGGTCATAGGTCCACGGTTGCAGCCGGAGACCCGGCTTGTCAAACGAAATTCGCCCGGGAAGACGGAGCCCTCCCCGTTCGTCTTGCGGACATGAAGCTGAACCTCTTGCTCGCAGCGCTCGCCTTCGCGGTGCTCGCGCTCGCGCTCAGCGGCTGGCTCGTCCAGAGCGTCCGCCGTCGCCCGCGGTTCGTCTGACACGCCCTCCTAGCGCGTCTGCGGGAACCCCAGGTCGACTCTCGACGTCGCGGGATCCGGCCATCGCGACGTGACCACCTTTCCCCGGGTGTAGAACTCGATCCCCTCCGGCCCGTAGATGTGCCGGTCACCGAAGAGCGACGCCTTCCACCCGCCGAACGAGTAGTACGCGACGGGCACCGGGATCGGCACGTTGATCCCGACCATCCCCGCCTGCACGTCGAACTGGAACTGCCGGGCGACTCCCCCGTCCCGCGTGAAGATCGCGGTCCCGTTGCCGTACGGGTTGTCGTTGACGAGGCGGACCGCTTCGTCGTAGCTCTCGACGCGGGCGACGCCGAGCACCGGACCGAAGATCTCGTCGTCATACGCCTTCATCCCCGGGCGCACGTTGTCGAGCAGCGACGGCTTCAGGAAGAAGCCGTCCGCCGGCGCCTCCTCGCGCCCGTCGACGAGAACGTCCGCGCCCTCACCCGTCGCGTTCTCGACGTACGACGCGACCCGGTCGCGATGCTCCCGCGTGACGAGCGGCCCCATCTCCGACGACGGCTCCATGCCGTTGCCAACCTTCACGTTCGGGATCCGCTCCTTGATCGCGTCGATCAAGGGCTGCGCGACGTCGCCGACCGCGACGACCTGCGAGATCGCCATGCAACGCTCGCCCGCCGAGCCGTATGCGGCCGACACCGCTGCATCGGCGGCCATCTCGATGTCCGCGTCGGGCAAGACGATCATGTGGTTCTTTGCGCCGCCGAGCGCCTGGCAGCGCTTGCCGGTCGAAGTCGCGGTCTCGTAGACGTACTTCGCGATCGGAGTCGAGCCGACGAACGACACCGCAGCGATATCGGGGTGCCTCAGCACGGCGTCGACGGCGACCTTGTCGCCCATCACGACGTTGAAGACGCCGTCCGGCACACCCGCCTCCTTGAGCAGCTCCGCCGTCCAGAGCGAGGCCGACGGATCCTTCTCCGACGGCTTCAGCACGAACGTGTTGCCGGTCGCGAGCGCGGGCGCCCACATCCACATGGGCACCATCACGGGGAAGTTGAACGGCGTGATGCCGGCGACCACGCCGAGCGGCTGCCGGATCGAGTAGACGTCGATCCCGGTCGACGCCTGCTCGGAATACTCGCTCTTCAGGAGGGTCGGGATGCCGCAGCAGAACTCGATCACCTCGAGCCCGCGCGTGACCTCGCCGAGAGCGTCGGAGAGCACCTTGCCGTGCTCGGCCGTCAGGATCTTGGCGACCTCCTCGCGGCGCTCGTGCACGAGCTCGCGGATGCGGAAGAAGAGCTCGGCGCGCTTCGCGAGCGACACCCTGCGCCACTCGACGAAGGCCTCCTTCGCCGCCTGCACCGCGCGGTCGACCTCCTCGACCGTGGCGAAGTCGATCTCCCCGGTCTGACGTCCGGTGGCGGGGTTGTAGACGGCTCCGGTACGGCCGGACTCGCCGACAACGCTGCGACCACCGATCCAGTGGCTGATCCTCGTGACGCCCGTGCGCTCGTCGACGGGCGGGGTTGCGAGCTCTGTCATCTCGTCCTCCTAGGTCTCCGGCCAGCCTAGCGCGCTAGGCTCTCGCACATGGCCACGATCGAGACGAATCCCCAGCTCGGACAGCAGGTCGTAGACGACGCGAAGCGCTATGTGCTCCATTCGTGGTCCGTGCAGAGCGCGCTCAATCCGATCCCGGTCGCCGGAGCGGAGGGCCGTTACTTCTGGGACTACGAGGGACGGCGCTATCTCGACTTCGCCTCGCAGCTCGTGAATGTTTCCATCGGACATCAGCACCCCCGTCTCGTTGCCGCGATCAAGGAGCAGGCGGACAAGCTCTGCACGATCGGGCCGCCGATGGCGACTGAGCCGCGCTCGACCCTCGCGCGAATGATCTCTGAGGTGACGCCGGGCGATCTCTCGATGACGTTCTTCACGAACGGAGGCGCCGAGGCGAACGAGAATGCGATCAAGCTCGCGCGCTGGTACACCGGCCGCCACAAGATCATCGCTCGCTACCGCAGCTACCACGGCGCGACGGGAGGTGCGATCACGCTCACCGGTGACCCGCGCCGCTGGGCCGCCGAGCCGGGCATACCCGGCGTCGTGCGGATGTTCGACCCGTACACGTATCGCTGCCCTGCCGGGCATCCGGATCCGTGCCCGGTCTGCAGCGGCGCACCGCACCTCGAGGAGATCCTCCAGTACGAAGGACCGCAGACGGTCGCGGCCGTGATCCTCGAGCCGGTGACCGGGACCAATGGGATCATCGTGCCGCCCGACGGCTATCTCCAGTCGATTCGCGAGACGTGCGACCGCCACGGGATCCTGCTGATCGCCGACGAGGTGATGGCGGGCTTCGGGCGCACAGGCACCTGGTTCGCCGTCGACAACTGGAACGTCGTCCCGGACATCCTCACGATGGCGAAGGGCATCAACTCGGGCTACGTACCGCTCGGCGCGATGGCCATTCGCCAGCCGCTCGCCGACTGGGTGCGGGACAAGTACTTCGCCGGGGGCCTTACCTACAGCGGTCACCCGCTCGCCTGCGCCGTGGGCGTCGCGTCGATCGAGGCCTTCCGCGAGGAGGGCATCGTCGAGCACGCGGCCGAGATGGGAGAGGTCTTCCGCGACGCGCTGCAGGGCCTCGCTGCGAAGCATCCATCGATCGGCGAGGTGCGTGGGCTCGGCTGCTTCTGGGGCCTCGAGCTCGTGAAGTCGCGCAAGACGCGCGAGCCGCTCGTGCCGTTCAACGGCGCCGGCGAGGACGCGGCCTCGGTCGCGCGTCTGGCGAAGGCGGCGCTCGAGCGCGGGCTCTACCTGATGACGCACTGGAACGTGATCATGGTCTGCCCGCCGCTCACGATCACGCGCGAGGAGCTCGAGGAAGGGATCGCAGTCCTCGACGAATGCCTCTCGATCGCCGACGAATACTGTGTGTGACACAGCGGCTGGTGCCTGACCCGCCGCGCAGCGGCGTGTCTGGCACCGCTTTTCGCACCGCACGCCGTT
>DASSGL010000035.1:0-4545 GCA_035693525.1 Gaiellaceae bacterium
GCGAGTCGCGCGTTCGCGCGCCAGAGAGCCCAGTTGTGCCCGCCGTAGACGAGGCGGAACCGGTGCGGGAGGCCGAGGCTCGAGAGCTCGCCCGCGAACGCTGCGTTCTGCGTGCGGAACTGGTCCTCGGAGCCCGAGTAGAACCAGAAGTACGTGTGCAGCGCGCGCAGCGCCGGCGCGTCCTGTCGGACGAGCCGCTCGGGCTCGTTTCGCGCGAGCAGCTGAAGGTTCGAGCCGAAGACCGAACGCAGCTTCGCCGGCTGCATGTATCCCGACCAGCTCTCGACGACCGAGAACTCCTTCGGGTTGTGGAGCGCGATGTTGACGGCGCCGAAGCCGCCCTCGGAGAGCCCGGCTATCGCGCGACCGGCCGCGGAGCGGACGGTGCGGTAGCGCGCGTCGACATAGCGCACGACGTCGTTCGAGACGAACGACGCCCACCGGTCGCCGGGGCCTGCGCCGTCGGCCCATTCCTTGTCGGTGAACGTGCCGGTCGACCCGAAGGGCATGACGAGGATCAACGGCTGCGCCTGCCCGCGGGTGGAGAGCGCGTCCTCGACGACGCCCATCTGCACCGTCTCGATGAACGCGAGCGGGCGGCCGGGGAAGCCGTGGAGCAGATAGAGAACCGGGAAGCGGCGCTGCGGATCCTGCGTGTACTGCGCCGGTAGGTAGACGTAGACCTCCTGCCTGCGGCCGCCGAGCGCCGGAGCCGGCACTTCGACGCGCTCGAGCGTCCCGGGCTGCGTGACGAACGAGGGGTCGTGAGGCGGGTCGAAGCCTCGATAGGTGAGGAAGTTGTCGACGTAGCCTCGCGCGGCGAGGAGCCCGACGGAGAGAAACACGGCCAGCCCCGCCGCAGCGACGGCGTGATGGAGGCGCGGCCGTACCACGCTCATCACCCGACGCTACGCTTGATCGCCTGAAGCGCACCTTGCCGTCAGCGCTCGGAGTGGCCACGCTCCTTCTCGTCCTCGTGTGCACCGCCGGCGCGTCGGCAGCTCAGCGTGCACGCGACGCGGCGTTCCATTCGATCGCCCTCGGCGGCACGCTTCACTTCGAGGTCTATCTTCCCGCGGACTACTCGACGAGCGGCCTGCACTACCCGGTCGTGTACTTCCTGCACGGACTGCCAACCGGCCCGGCCGGCTACCGCGGCGTCGGGTTCGTCGAGAACGCCCTCGACGGGCTCGACCGCGAAGCGATCCTCGTCGCCCCGCAGGGAGCGCGCTCGGGCGACACCGATCCGGAGTATCTCGACCGGGGCCCGCGACGCCGGTGGGAGACGGCGATCACTGGGGAGCTGCCGCGGATCGTCGACGCGCGCTTCCGCACCGTCGCCGCCCGCCGCGGACGCGCTCTCGTCGGGCTCTCGGCCGGAGGCTACGGAGCAATGCACCTCGGGCTCGCGCATCTCGGGGAGTTCTCCGTCGTCGAGGCCTGGAGCGGCTACTTCCACCCCACCGACCCGACCGGCACGAGGCCGCTCGACCTCGGCTCGGCTCGCGACAACGATCGCGCCGATGTCCACCGCCAGGCGACCCGCGTGCTCGCACGGCTGCACGCGCTGCCGACGCTCATCGCGTTCTACGTCGGCAAGCGCGACAGCCGCTTCGCGGCGGAGAACGAGCTGCTGAACCGTGAGCTGACCCGTGAGCACGTACAGCACGTCTTCCGCCTCTACGAGGGCGGCCACGACCAGGCGCTCTGGGGCCGTCACGCGCCCGCCTGGCTCGCGCTCGCCCTGGCGCATCTGGCACCGGCGCGGTAGCCCTGCTCTACGATGCTGGCGATGGCCACGACCGCGAAGCCGACCGCGCTCGACCCGCGCGACTTCCTCGCGATCGACGCGCTCCTCGACGACGAGGAGAAAGCGATTCGCGACACGGTGCGGCAGTTCGTCCGCGAGCGCGTCCTGCCGGAGGTCGGCGAGTGGTTCGAGCAGGCGATCCTGCCGCGAGAGCTCGCCGGGGAGCTAGCCGCGCTCGGCCTCTTCGGGATGCACCTCGAGGGGTACGGCCTTCCAGGTGCGAGTGCGGTCGCGTACGGCCTGACCTGCATGGAGCTCGAAGCCGGCGACGCCGGCATCCGGTCGCTCGTCTCCGTGCAGGGTTCGCTCGCGATGTTCGCGATCTGGCGCTGGGGCTCCGAGGAGCAGAAGCAGCGCTGGCTGCCGCGCATGCACCAGGGAGACGCGATCGGCTGCTTCGGCCTGACCGAGCCGGACGCCGGCTCAGATCCGGGGTCGATGCGCACACGCGCGCGCCGCGCCGGGAGCGACTGGATCCTGAACGGCACGAAGATGTGGATCACGAACGGCACGATCGCCGACGTCGCGGTCGTATGGGCCCGCACGGACGACGGAGAGATCAACGGCTTCCTCGTCGAGAAGGGGATGCCCGGCTTCGAGGCGCCGGAGATGAAGCGCAAGCTCTCGCTCCGGGCGTCGGTGACGTCGGAGCTCGTGCTGAAGGACGTGCGCGTCCCCGAGGAGAACCGTTTCCCCGAGGTCTCGACGCTCCGTGGCCCTCTCTCGTGCCTGGACGAAGCGCGGTACGGCATCGTCTGGGGGGCCGTGGGCGCCGGTCGTGCGTGCTACGAGGCCGCGCTCGACTACGCGAAGGAGCGCACCGTCTTCGGCAAGCCGATCGCCGGCTACCAGCTCACGCAGCAGAAGCTCGCAGAGATGGCGCTCGAGCTGAACCGCGGCACGCTCGTCGCGCTGCACCTCGGTCGCATGAAGGACGAGGGGACGCTGCGGCCGGAGCACGTCAGCATGGGCAAGATGGGCAACGTCCGGGGCGCGCTCGAGATCGCGCGGTCCGCGCGCAGCGTGCTCGGCGGCAACGGGATCACGCTCGAGTACCCGGTCATTCGCCACATGGTGAACCTCGAGTCCGTGCTCACGTACGAGGGGACGCACGAAGTGCACACGCTCGTCGTCGGCAGCGCGATCACCGGGGAGAACGCGTTTCGCTAGAAGAGCGGATCGACGCGCTCTTCACCGAGCTGCCGTTCCGCCACTAGAGGCGCAAACTACGGCCGGCCGTCGAGGAAGATTCAACCCGCTCAACTCCGCTCCCCCTCCCAGTAGTCGAGGTTCGCCTCGGGTCGGTTCATCAGCGTCACCCGCTGTCCGTCGGCGCGGCTCGAGCCCGCGAAGGCGCCGACCTTGCCGCTGTCGGGATACACGCAGACCTCCGGGTCGAACATCGTCGATAGCATCACGACCCGAACCGGCTCCGCAGTGTCGTTCCGCACCTCGTGTGCGCCGGCCTCGCCGGTCACGAACACCGCTACGTCCCACGGGCGCAGCGCCTCCTCGCCCTCCGGCGTCCGGAGGGTCGGCCGCCCCTCGAGGACGATCAACCACTCCTCCTCGCCGAAGTGCCAGTGGTAGGGACACACGCGGGCGCCGGGCGCGACGTCGTACACCGTTCCGCCCAGGAGCTCCGCGCCGAGCTCCTCGCCGAATCGCCGCTCGCCTTCCGGCAGCGGATCGAAGAGGTTCATCAGAAACCCACGCCGTCCGGCGGCGGCAGCGGGCTCGTCGGCAGGCCCTCACGCGCCGGGCCGTCGTTGTACTGGGACGGAGCGACGTCGTTCGGCCCATCCGCGTAGAAGACGCTCGCGAGCCGCTGGATCTGCTTGCGGCCCGGACCGAGCTCGAACTGCCCGCCGCCGTACATGCGGATGCCGTCCTCCTCGCAGCGCTCGATGCACTCGAGGAGGGCGCGCAGCGTGCCGAACCGAGACGGCTTGATGTTCAGCCAGCGCGGCTCGAGCGGCAGCTTCCCGACGTCTGCCCACGAGTGGATCGGCGCGTCGAAGCTCAAACGGTCCTCGGCGCCCGCGAACGCCTCGCGATATCCGTCCTCGAGCCACGGGTCCTCGATCACGACTTCCGGGAACACGGACACGACGGCGCGGTAGAGCTCGGGATCCGGCACGAGGTCGACAGCCGTGCCGCGGTAGTACGCCTTCAGGTCGAGGACGCGCACGCGGTCGATCGCGGCGAGGCGGTCCATGAGCTCGCGATCCCAGTCGTTCTCGACGTCGAGCTTGAACTCGAGCGCCGGGTTGAGGACGCGGTACGGCTCGATGTCGGCTCGCGTCGAGACGACGAAGCGGACCGGGCGGCTGGTGCGCCCGACGACGTCCCCGAGCGAGCGCCCTGCCTGCCGGAGCGCGAGGTCGAGCGCCGCGCTCTCGAACCCCCATCGCCGGTAATCCGTCGAGGCCTCCATCTGCGGCTCGCCGCCGGGCCAGAGGTCGAGGTCGTCGAGGCGCACGGAGAAGTCGGCGAGCGACCACGTGCCCGCGAGCATCACCTCCGGGAAGTCGTCGTGGTCGACGGCCGTGTACGTCACGTCCTCCCCCTCGCCGATCTCGCCGTCACCCTCCAGGACGACGGTCGTCGTCACGCGCGTGAACTCGCTCGAGACCTTCAGCTCGCGGCGCTGCAGCGAGTGGTCGTCGATGCGCACCGCGAGGTCGGCGAACGAGTCCCAGAGCGACGGCATACCCCGATCCTACGCGCGGTGT
>DASSGL010000036.1:0-2193 GCA_035693525.1 Gaiellaceae bacterium
GAGCTCGTCAGGGCAGGGCGGAGCGGCCGTCCGGCGTAGGCGCTGCAGTCGCCCCTCGAGGTTGACGTAGGTGCCGTCGCGCTCGAGGTAGCTCGTGCCCGGGAGGACGAGGTCGGCCCACCCAACCGCGAGGCCGTGGAACATGGCGATCGCCAGCACCGAGTCGGCGCGCTCCGCGAGCGCGCGGACGCTCGGGTCGCCGGCGGCTTCGTCACCGGAGACGATCAGCAGTCCGATCGACTCGAACTCGGATTCCTCCTCGTCCGAAGCGGCCGCCCAGGCGTCGGCGATGCCGCGCCCGTTCGGCGTCGCCGGGACGTAGAACGCGCCGCAGCCCTCCTTGCCGGCGAGCCCGAGCTTCTCCGCGTGCCCGGCGACGGTCGCTCCGCCGCGGCCTCCCGGGCCGGACCAGACGAGGACGACACGCTCCGCGTCGCCGGCGTCCTTCGCCTCGTTGACGACGCGGGCGCCGTTCCGGCGTGCCTTGCGGACCCAGAGGTCGACGATCGGCGCGCTCTCCGCGAGCGGCACGTCGCCGAGCACCACGACCACCTGGGCGTCCGCGATCGCCGAGAGCGGCAGCCGGTACGCGTCGAGCGCGCTCGAGACCTCCTCCGGCAGCATCGCCTCGTGGGAGCCGGTTCCCCGGCGCACGAGCTTCGCCAGCGCGTAGGCCTGCTCGATCGTCTCCGAGCCTGAGAGCGCCACGACGACCCGGCCCTCCGCCGCACGCAGCAATCGCTCCGCCTCGTCGAGCGCCTCCTCCCACGACACCGGCTCGAAGCCCCGGCGGCGCACGCGCTTGATCGGGTCGACGATTCGGTCGGCGGCGCGCAGGTGGGTGAACGCGAAGCGGCCCTTGTCGCAGATCCAACCCTCGTCGATCTCGTGGTGGTTCCGTGAGCGGACGCGCTTCGCCTTGCCCTCGCGCATGTCGACCCACGTGTTGCAGCCGACGGGGCACATGCCGCACACCGTGGGCACGCTCGTGATCTCCCACGGCCGGCCCTCGAAGCGGTACTGCGTCGGCAGCAGCGCCCCGACCGGGCAGAGCTCCGTGACGTTGCCGGTGAACGGGCCGCTGTACGGCTCGTCCTCGAAGGTCGTGATCACGGACATGGCGCCGCGGTTGCGGGCCACGAGCTGCCCGTCCTCGCTCACGGCCTCGCTGAAGCGAGTGCAGCGGTAGCAGAGGATGCAGCGCTCACGGTCGAGCGAGATCGCCGGCGAGATCGGGATCGGCTTCTCGAGCGTCAGCTTCGGGAAGCGCATGCGCGTGTTCCCCGGCCCATAGCGGAACGTCAGGTCCTGCAGCGGGCACTCGCCGCCCTTGTCGCAGACGGGGCAGTCGAGCGGATGGTTGACGAGGATGAACTCGAGCGTCGCGTGCTGTCCCTCGGCCGCCTTGGCCGACGTCCGGGCGGTCTTCACGACCATCCCGTCCTGCGCGGTGAGCGTGCAGCCCGCCTGCAGCTTCGGCATTCCCTCGATCTCGACGAGGCACATGCGGCACGCCCCGACCGGCGCGCCGAGGCGCGGCTCGTAACAGAAGACGGGGATCTCGATGCCGGCGGCGAGAGCCGTCTCGACGAGACCCGTCCCCTTCGGGACGTGCACCTCCTGCTCGTCGATCGTGACGCAGACGAGCTCTGCGCTCATGACATTCCTCCGACGACCGCAACCTGGTTTAAACCAGGTTGCGGTCTCATACCGGCACCTCCTGCGGCACCGGGGTGTGCGAGTGCTGGTCGACGGGTGCGAAGAGGCCCGCGAGCGAGGAATCGGCGCCCAGCGGGCAGCCGCCGTGCTCGAGGTGCGCGCGGAACTCGTCGCGGAAGTTCGTCACACAGCTCGCGACCGGCATCGCGGCCGAGTCGCCGAGGACGCAGAGGCACTTCCCGATGATCCGGTCGCACACGTCGAGGAGCGTCTCGAGATCGTTGTCCGTCGCGCTGCCGTCCTCGACCGCGCGCAGGATCTGGACGAGCCACCGGGTGCCGACGCGGCACGGCGTGCACTTGCCGCACGACTCGTGCATGTAGAACTGCGCGACCCTGAGCGCGAACTGGACGATGCAGGTGCGATCGTCGATCGCCGTGACCACGCCCGAGCCGATGAAGAGGCCCTTCTGGCCGAGGGAGTTCGCGTCGAGCGCCGTATCGAGCTCGCTCGGCACCATGACCGGGAACGACG
>DASSGL010000037.1:0-3522 GCA_035693525.1 Gaiellaceae bacterium
CCTGGCGCTCCAGCTCGTCGCGCCTGCGCGCGAACATCGTGACGTTCGCGCCTTCGGCCGCGAGTGCCTCGGCGCTCGCGAGGCCGAGGCCCGCCGACGCGCCGCAGACGAGTGCCGTGCGACCTTTCAATCCGAGGTCCACGACGGGCGAGGGTACCTGTGGACCGTGCAACCAGGTTGCTGTGCAACCTGGTTGCAGCTCTACGTCGTCAGGACGCCGACGACTTCCCGGACCGCTTCGCTCGAGCGCTCGAGGGCCTGCTGTTCCTCGTCGGAGAGGTCGAGCTCGATGACCTGCTCGATGCCTCCCGGGCCGAGCTTGCACGGGACCCCCATGTAGAGGCCGTCGATGCCGTACTCGCCCTCGAGATACGCGGTGCACGGCAGGACGCGTTTCTCGTCGAGCATGATCGAGTCGACCATCTGGGCGGCGGCCGCGCCCGGCGCGTACCAGGCCGAGGTGCCCATCAGGTTGACGAGCTCACCGCCGCCCTTCGCCGTGCGCTCCACCATCGCCTGGATCCTGTCCTCGGCGACGAGCTTCCGAAGCGGGATTCCGCCTACGGTCGTCGCCGACACGACCGGGACCATCTGGTCGCCATGCCCGCCGAGCACCATCGCCTGCACGTCCTTCACCGATGCGCCCGTCTCCCACGCGATGAAGGTCGAGAACCGCGCCGTGTCGAGGATCCCGGCCATGCCGAAGACGCGCTCCTTCGGCTTGCCCGAGACGTTCTTCGCAACGTGGCACATCGCGTCGAGGGGGTTCGAGACAATGATCAGGATCGCCTCGGGGCTCTGGGCGACCACCTTCTCGGTCACGTCGGTGACGATCTTCTCGTTCGTCGCGACGAGGTCGTCCCGCGACATCCCGGGCGATCGGGGGAGGCCTGCGGTGATCACGACGACGCTCGAGCCGGCCGACTCCTCGTAGCCGTTCGAGCCGCTGACGTTCGGCTCGTAGCCGAGCACCGCGCCCATCTGGTCGATGTCGAGCGCCTTCCCCTGCGGCAGGCCCTCCTTGATGTCGACGAGGACGACGTCGGCGTAGTCCCGCAGCGCCAGCACCTGCGCGCACGTCGCTCCGACGTTCCCGGCGCCGACGACGGTGACCTTCCTGCGCAAGCTCATACAGGGACTCCCGCCTCGAGCCGCTCGATGATCGCGTCGGCGACCTCGCTCGTGCCCACCGCGCTCGGGTCGTCGCGGGTCGGCTTCATGTCGTAGGTGACGCTGCCGCCGTCCTCGATCACGTCTGCGATGGCGCGCTCGAGCCGGTCGGCCGCGTCGCGCTCCTCGAGGTGCCGGAGCATCAGCATCCCCGAGAGCAGCTGTGCCATCGGGTTGACCTTGTTCTGGCCTGCGTACTTCGGCGCCGAGCCGTGCGTCGGCTCGAAGACGGCGACGTCCTCGCCGTAGTTCGCGCCGGGGGCGAGGCCGAGCCCGCCGATCATGCCCGCGCACAGGTCCGAGAGCACGTCGCCGTACAGGTTCGGCAGCACGAGCATGTCGTACTCCTCAGGCCGCTGCACGAGCTGCATGCACATGTTGTCCACGATCCGGTCGTCGAACTCGATGTCCGGGTTCTCGGCGGCAACCTCGCGCGCGACATGCAGCCAGAGCCCGTCGCTGAACTTCATGATGTTCGCCTTGTGGACTGCCGTGATCTTGCGGCGGCCGTTTCGCCTCGCATAGTCGAACGCGAACTCGAAGATGCGGCGCGTGCCGCTGACGGAGATCGGCTTGATCGAGATGCCGGCATCCCGATGCCGCAACCGGCCGCCTTTCGCCTCGATCCACGCGATCAGCTCCTCGGCCTCCGGCGAGCCCTGCTCGTACTCGATGCCGGCATAGAGATCCTCGGTGTTCTCGCGGATGATGATCAGATCGACGTCCTGGAAGCGCGACCGCACACCGGGATAGCTCTTGCAGGGACGCACCTGCGCGTACATGTCGAGCTCCTTGCGGAGCGCGACGTTCACCGAGCGGAAGCCGCCGCCGACGGGCGTGGTGATCGGGCCCTTCAGCGCGACGCCGGTCTCACGGATCGCGTCGAGCACCTCGGGCGGCAGCGGATTGCCGTCGTACCTGTCCATCACGTCCGCTCCGGCCTCGCGGACATCCCAATCGAAGTGGACGCCGGTTGCCTCGAGCGCCCGCCGCGTCGCCTCGGTGAGCTCGGGCCCGGTGCCGTCGCCGGGAATCAGAACAACTTTGTGCGCCATGTCCCTGAATCTACCGACGTGCGGATACAGTCGCTGTCATGACCGAACGCGAGCTTCTTCGGCAGACCGCGGACGCCGCAGCGGACTTCCTCGAGACGCTCGAGTCGCGTCCGATCCGCCCCGAGCTCGACGTCGAGCAGCTCTTCGCCTCGCTCGGCGGGCCGCTGCCCGAGGAGGGCATGGATCCGCGCGCCGTCGTCGCCGCGCTCGCGGAAGACGCGTCGCCGGGCGCGATCGGCAGTCCGTCCGGCAGGTTCTTCGGCTTCGTCATCGGCGGCGCGCTGCCGGCGGCTCTCGCGGCCGACTGGCTGACGTCGACCTGGGACCAGAATGCCGGGCTGTACGTGATCGGCCCCGCGGCCGCGGTTGTCGAGGAGGTATCGCGCGCATGGCTCGTCGAGCTGCTCGGCCTGCCCCCGGACGTATCCGTCGGATATGTGACCGGCTGCCAGATGGCGCACGTGACCGCGCTCGCCGCGGCGCGCCACCATGTGCTCGCCCGGGCCGGCTGGGACGTCACGCAGGAGGGGCTCGCAGGCGCACCGCGGATCCGCGTCGTCGTCGGCGCGAAGCGCCACGTCACGATCGACCGTGCGCTGCGTCTGCTCGGGATCGGAACCTCGTCGCTCGAGGTCGTCCCCGCGGACGATCAGGGACGGATGCGCACGGACGAGCTGCACCTCGGAGAGGGGCCTACGATCGTCTGCGGGCAGGCGGGCGACGTCAACAGCGGCGCGATCGACGACCTCGACGCAATCGCCGAAGCGTGCGCCGAGGCAGGGGCATGGTTCCATCTCGACGGCGCATTCGGTCTCTGGGCAGCAGCCTCGCCTCGGCTGCGCCCCCTTCTCGAGGGCTCGGAGCGCGCAGACTCGTGGGCCACGGACGGGCACAAGTGGCTGAACGTCCCGTACGACTCCGGCCTCGCCTTCTGCGCGCACCCCGATTCGCATCGCGCCGCCATGAGCGTCACCGCGGCATATCTCGAGCATGCCGACGACCCGAGGCGGCGCGATCCGGTGGACTGGACGCCGGAGTTCTCGCGGCGCGCCCGCGGGTTCGCGATCTATGCGGCGATCCGGTCGCTCGGGCGCACCGGCATCGCCGAGCTCGTCGAGCGCTGCTGCGGACACGCACGCCGGTTCGCCGAGCTCCTCGAGTCCGGCGGCGCCACGATCCTGAACGACGTCGTGCTGAACCAGGTGCTCGTGCGGCTCGGTGACGGCGAGCGGACGCGCGAGGCGATCGCGCGCGTGCAACAGGACGGGACCTGCTGGCTCAGCGGCACCGACTGGAA
>DASSGL010000038.1:0-6951 GCA_035693525.1 Gaiellaceae bacterium
GGCGTCGGTGCGCTTCGACGTGCGGCTCGTCAACTCGCGCCCGGCGCAGCTCTCGGGCGGGCTCAAGCAGCGCGTCGCGATCGCCCGGGCCTTCGCCGGCGAGCCGCGCGTGGTGGTGTGCGACGAGCCGACCTCCGCCCTCGACGTCTCCGTGCAGGCGGCGATCCTCAACCTGCTCGTCGAGCTCCAGGCGGAGCGCCGCGTGGCGTATCTCTTCATCTCGCACGACCTCGGCGTCGTCCGCTACATCTCCGACCGCATCGCCGTCCTGTACCTCGGACGTCTGATGGAGCTGGGCGAGGCGGAGGTCGTCTTCAGCGGCCCGCATCATCCGTACACCGAGGCGCTCCTCTCAGCCGTGCCGACGATCGACGGCGGGGGCCGCGACCGGGTGAAGCTCGCCGGCGAGATCCCGAGCGCGGCCAACCCGCCGTCCGGGTGCGTGTTCCATACGCGCTGCCATCGCAAGGTCGGCGAGATCTGCGAGCTCGAGGAGCCGCCGCTCGTCGAGGCCGAGCAGGGCCATCTCATGCGCTGCCACATCCCGCTCGAAGAGCTTCGGCGGCTGCAGCTCGAGCCGACGGAAGGAGCAGCTGCGTGAGGATCCGCGCCGCGGTCCTCGAGCGGACCGGCGGCCCGATGACAGTGACGGATCTCGAGCTCGCCGACCCCGGCCCGGGAGAGGTGCGCGTTCGGCTGCATGCGAGCGGCGTCTGCCACTCCGACCAGAACGCGATCGACGGCACGGCCGAGACGCGCTGTCCGGCGGTGCTGGGTCACGAGGGCGCCGGCATCGTCGAGGCGGTCGGGCCGGGGGTCTCGACCGTCGCCCCCGGCGACCACGTCGCCCTCTCGTGGGCGCCCTCGTGCGGCCGCTGCTCCGAGTGCCTGCGCGAGCTGCCGCAGCTCTGCTCGACCGCGTGGCCGGCGATGGGGGAGGGCGGGCTGCTCGACGGCACGACCCGGCTCTCGCGCGACGGCGAGGCGGTCTACCACTACTCGTTCATCTCGTCGTTCGCGGAGGCGACCGTGGTGCCCGAGCGCTCGTGCGTACCGATCCCGCGCGACGTCCCGTTCGAGGTGGCGGGCCTCGTCGGCTGCGCGGTCACGACCGGTGTCGGCGCCGTCTGGCGGACGGCGAACGTCCGTCCCGGCGACCGGGTGGCAGTGATCGGCTGCGGAGGCGTCGGGCTGTCGGCTGTGCTCGCCGCAGCGGCGGTCGGCGCGGGCACCATTCTCGCAGTGGACGTGAACGACAGGAAGCTCGCCGATGCCGAGGCGTTCGGCGCAACCGGCGGCGTGCTGTGGGCGGGCTCTCCCGAAGCGACGGCCGACGCGGTGCGCGAGGCCTCCGGCGGCGGCGTCGACTACGCGATCGAGGCGACGGGCCGAACCGAGGCGATGCTCGCGGCGTTTCTCTCGACGCGGACGCGCGGTGCGGCCGTCCTGATCGGGATCCCGCGCGAAGATGCGGTGCTGTCGCTGCCGGCGCTTTCGATCCCGCGGATGGAACGGAGGGTGCTCGGCTCGCTGTACGGCTCCTCGCGGCCCGAGCGCGACTTCGCGCAGATACTCGACCTCTACCGGCACGGCCGGCTCCCGCTCGACCGCCTGATCTCCCACAGGCTCGGCCTCGAGCACGTCGACCGGGCGTTCGACCTCCTCCGCGCCGGCGACGCGCTGCGCGTCGTGCTCGACCTCTCGCCGAACGGGGACGCGTGACGAACGCCGATCTCGACGGGCGCATCGGCGAAGGCTGGGACGGAGTCAAGCCCAACGGAAGCCACGTCAACGTCGTCCTCGCGGCGCGGGGCGGGCCGACGTTCGCGGCGGCCGTGAGCATGCTTGCGCACCCGGCGCCCGGACATACGCCCGTGCTCGTGTGCGTCGGGCCGGACGAGCAGAGCTACGAGCCGATCTGGCCCCCGACGCTGATGATGAACAAGGCCACGGCGCGCGACGCCCGGCACGAGACGATCACATGGGGCGCCGCCCAGCTCGGCATCGGCCAGGGCGTGCTCGACGCGGTCGCCGACGGCCTGCTCGAAGCGACCGACGACGTCGCCGTGCTGGTCGCGGTCTGGGTCGACCCGAATGCGAGCGACGAGACGGCGGTACGGCTCGCGAATCGCGCCGCGGTGCGGAAGGCGATCGGCACCTGCGTCGAGGGCCGCGACCCGCAGGCGGCCGCTCGGCTCGTCGAGAATCGGGACTCGCTGCAGAGCCCGTTCTACGCCGGCGACTGATGCGCATCGAGAGCATCGAGACGCGGAGCTACGTCTTCCCGCTCGAGCCGCCCCTTCGCGTCGCGTGGGACCCGGTTCCGCGCGCGTCGCAGGAGGCGACCGTCGTGATCGTGCGCAGCGACGACGGCGTCGAGGGCTACGCCGGCGGCGACGCGCTCCCGGACCGAGCGCTGCTCGAGCGGCTGCTCGTCGGCGTCGACCCGCTGCGCACGGAGATCGTGCACCAGCAGTGCGAGATCGTCGATCTCCATCACGGTCGTCCCTGGACGCTGGAGGTCGCGGTGTGGGATCTCGTCGGGCGCGCCCTCGGGACGCCGTGCTCGCAGCTCCTCGGCGGTCGCTCCGAGCGGCTTCTCGCCTACGCCTCGAGCGCGGAGCTGCTGACGCCGGACGATCGCGTGGAGCGGGTCGTGGCCCTTCGGGACGCCGGCATCCGCGCGGTCAAGATCAGGTTCCACCACGACGAGTGGCGCGAAGACGTCGCCGTCGTCGAGGCCGTACGCGGCGCCGTCGGGTCGTCGCTCGAGATCATGGTCGACGCGAACCAGGGCTGGCGGATGCCGGGAGACCTCGAGCCGCGGTGGGACGTCGCGACCGCGGCTCAGTGCGCCCGTGCGCTCGAGCCGCTCGGGATCTACTGGCTCGAGGAGCCGCTGCCGACCGAGGACGTCGAGGGCTACCGTGCGCTCCGTGCCCGCACCGACCTCCGGCTCGCGGCGGGGGAGTTCGTTCGCGCCGCCCACGAGTCGCGCGACTTGATCGTCCGCGGCGGCGTCGACGTGATCCAGAACGACGTCGTGCTGAACGGCGGCTTCACCGGCTGCCGCCGGCTCGCGGCCGTCGCCGCGCTGCACGGCCGGGTCTGGTCGCCGCACACGTGGTCGAACGGCTACGGCCTCGTCGCGAACCTCCATCTTGCACTCGCCGTCTCGACCTGCCCGTTCATCGAGGTGCCGTTCGACCCGCCCGGCCTCACTGCGGTGCGGCGGGATTGGCTCCTTCCCGAGACCGTCGAGATCGCGGCCGACGGGACGGTCGCCCCTCCGGAGGGACCGGGCCTCGGCGTGGTGCCCGACTTCGACGCTCTCGAGCGCTGGCGGGTGGCGTGAGGGCCGTCGTCCTCCGTGAGCCGGGGCGGCCGGTCGCCGTCGAGGATGTCGAGCTCGATCCGCCGAAGGCGAACGAGGTGCTCGTGCGCGTCGCCGCCGCCGGCGTCTGCCATTCCGACGTCAGGCTTGCGGACGGCGAGCTCGGCGATGGGCGCTGGCCCATCGTGCTCGGCCACGAGGGAGCAGGCGTCGTCGAAACGGTGGGCGAGGGGGTCGAGCAGCTCACGCCGGGCGACCACGTGGCGTTCTCGTTCGTGCCGGCCTGCCGTACATGCCGTTTCTGCGTCGCCGGCCGGCCGAATCTGTGCGAGGCCGCCGGTGCCTGCGCCCTTGCCGGCGTGCTCATGGACGGCACGAGCCGGCTCCACTCGAACGGCGACATCCTGCAACACGGCCTGATGACGGCGTGCTTCGCGGAGCAGACAGTGGTAGCGGCCGCCGGTGCGGTGAAGATCCCGTCGGAGCTGCCTCTGCGGCAGGCGGCACTCCTCGGCTGCGGCGTGGTGACCGGGTTCGGCGCAGTTCGCAACGCGGCCCGCGTCGCCGCGGGCGAGTCGGTCTGCGTCATCGGCTGCGGCGGGGTCGGCCTGCAGGTGATCGCGGGCGCGCGCCTCGCAGGCGCTGCGCCGATCGTCGCGGTGGATCGCAGTCGCGAGAAGCTCGAGCTGGCGCGCCGCCGCGGCGCCACCGACGCCGTCGACGCATCGGCGACCGACGTCGTCTCGGCCGTGCACGAGCTCACCGGAGGCGGCGCGGACCACGCGTTCGAGGTCGTCGGCCGGCCCGACACCGTCCGGCTCGCATGGGACTCGGTCCGCTCGGGCGGGCAGGCGACCGTCGTCGGCCTGGTGCCGCGGCATGTCGAGGTCTCGGTCCCGGGGATCGATTTCCTGTCGGACAAGACGCTTCGCGGCACGTACTACGGTTCCGGCGACGCGGCGCGCGAGCTGCCCGAGCTCGCGGCGCTGGCCGTCGCAGGCGACCTCGACCTTGCCGGTGTCGTCACGCACACGACCGACCTCGACGGCGTCGAAGGTGCCTTCGATCGCCTTCGTCGAGGCGAGGGCGCCCGAACCATCGTCATCATCGACCCAGATCTCGCGGGAGGCGCACCATGACCAGCACCATCGACGACGTCGTCACCGATCTCACGATCCGCACGCAGGCCTGAGTCGACGGGCGATACGTCGATGCCGCGTCCGGCGAGACGTTCGACTGCATCAACCCGGCAACCGGCCGCACGATCGCCTCCGTCGCGTCGTGCGATGCCGAGGACGTCGACCGTGCCGTCCGCGGCGCCCGCGCCGCGTTCGAGTCCGGTGTCTGGTCGCGCCTCGCGCCGAAGCAGCGAAAGCGCGTGCTCGTCCGCTTCGCCGAGCTCGTTCGCGAGCACCGCGACGAGCTCGCGCTGCTCGAGACGCTCGACATGGGAAAGCCCATCCGCGACTCGCGCGGCGTGGACGTCCCACTTGCGGCGGAGTGCATCGCGTACTACGGCGAGGCGATCGACAAGGTCTACGACGAGGTCGCGCCGACCGGGCCCAGTGACGTCGTCATGCTCGTGCGCGAGCCGCTCGGCGTCGTCGGAGCCGTCGTGCCGTGGAACTTCCCTCTACTGATGTCGAGCTGGAAGATCGGGCCTGCGCTCGCGACCGGGAACAGCGTCGTCCTGAAGCCCGCGGAGCAATCGCCCCTGACGGCGCTGCGCCTCGCCGAGTTGGCCGTCGAGGCCGGGGTTCCCGACGGAGTGCTCCAGGTGGTGCCGGGCTTCGGCGAGACCGCCGGCCAGGCGCTCGGGCGGCACATGGACGTCGACCTCGTGGCCTTCACGGGCTCGACCGAGGTGGGCAAGCTCTTCCTGCGCTACTCGGGCGAGTCGAACATGAAGCGCCTCGCGCTCGAGTGCGGCGGCAAGTCGCCGCACATCGTCATGCAGGACTGCGGCGATCTCGACGCCGCCGCGGAGGCGGCCGCCTGGGGCGTCTTCTACAACCAGGGCGAGGTCTGCAACGCCGGCTCGCGCCTGCTGGTGCACGAGTCCTTGAAGGACGACTTCCTCGAGCGTCTCGTGCGCGTTGCCGAGTCGATCCGCCCCGGCGACCCGCTCGACCCGAAGACACGCATGGGAGCGATCGTGGACCAGACCCAGCTCGACCGTGTCCTCGGCTACATCGAATCCGGCCGTCAGGAGGGTGCGGATCTCCACCTCGGGGGCGCCAGGGTCCTCGAGGACAGCGGCGGCTACTTCGTCGAGCCCACGATCTTCGATGCGGTCTCGAATCGGATGCGCATCGCGCGCGAGGAGATCTTCGGGCCGGTGCTCGCCGCGATCACGTTCGGCGACGAAGAGGAGGCGATCCGCGTCGCCAACGACACCCTGTACGGCCTAGCCGCCGCCGTCTGGACGAGCGACGTCTCCCGTGCGCACCGGATCGCGCGCGAGCTCCGCGCCGGCGTCGTCTGGGTCAACTGCTTCGACAAGGGCGACATCACCGCCCCGTTCGGCGGCTTCAAGCAGTCCGGCTTCGGTCGCGACAAGTCGATCCACGCGCTCGAGAAGTACACCGACCTGAAGTCGATCTGGATCGCCGTCTGACGGCGGCGGGGCGCTCGAGCCCCGCCGCCGCGTTCGAGAGCGCTACGGCGTCAGGGCGCCGTAGATGTTCTGGTCGAGCCCGCCCGCGAAGGGGCAGGTGTCGCCGCTGAAGGTGCCGTCTGCGTTCTGGGTGCGGCACTGCTTGACGTCGGCGGCATCGTTGTCTTCGTCTCCGCCTTCCCGCGGGTCGGTGCCGGCTACGACGTCACGCCAGTCGGTCCAGGCCCCGAACGAGAAGCTCCCGACGGAGCTGATATAGAGATAGTCGCCGCCGAACGGAGACGTTCGGCCGCCGAACTGCTCGTAGTTCGGGTTGGTCGTCGCCGTCGTCAGCCGCGTCGAACTCGACCACTGGAGCGTCGAGGTCGGCGCCGACGCCGCGAACACGTCGAGCGCGGGCACCGTGCTCTTGTCGGCGCAGTTGCCGATCGGCCGCATCGGGCTGTAGCAGGAGTCGTTGCGACTGTCCCACCAGAGGGCGTGCATGGTGCCGGCGTCCACCGAGATGTCCGGGAACCGCTGCAGGCCCGTCGCCTGCGGATCGATCCGCACCGGGTCGGTATAGGCCCCGGTCGTGCCGTCGAGCCGGAAGAAGTAGATCCCCGACTGACTGCCCACATTCTGGTGGTAGGCATCGGGAAGGTCTTCCGACACGATCGAGCCGTACGTCGTCCCGCTCGGGACCTCGGTACCCGGGATCGACGGGTCATAGACGACGTACACGTAGTCATGGGCCTTGTCGGCTTGATCTGCGGTCGAGCGGATTTGCGTACCGCCGCGCATGAACGTGTAGCCCGAGACGCAGGCCGCATCGGCGTCGCCGCAGTCGCCGACGATCGAGCCGGGAGCCGGCTGGTCGAGCTCCTCCGCGTTCCCCGTTCCGCCGGGGGCAGATCCGGTCGCCGTCGGCCCGGCGACGTCTGTCGGGTCGTACGGCTCGAAGGTGAGGATCTGGTGCGGCGCCGAGAAGGTCGCGCCGCAGTCGGTCGAGACGTTGTAG
>DASSGL010000039.1:0-13091 GCA_035693525.1 Gaiellaceae bacterium
CCGAGATGATCACGTGCTGGATCGCTCTCGACGACACGAGCGCCGATGCCGGGACGATCACCTACGCGGCCGGATCGCACCGGTGGCCGCGCTCGCCGGAGAACCGCGGCGAGTTTCACGCACCGGCGGACTGGCTCGCCGCAGTCGAGCGAAGCCGGCCGCCGGACGAGGCGCTCCGGCTCGTCCCGGTCGTCGTGCGCGCGGGCGGGGCGACGTTCCACCACTACAACACGTTCCACGGCTCCGGGCCGAACACCGGCTCCGTGCACCGGCGCGCCGTCATCTCCCATCTCGTTCCGGTGGGCACGCGGTTCCATCCCGAGCACGTCGATCCCGTGTACTCGCGCTACCGGCGAGCCGACGACATGTCGCTCGACGAGTCGTTCTTCCCGATCGTCTGGACGCGCGACGGCTATCGAACGGATTGGCTGCGAGAACTAGTGGACGATCAGCACGTCGCAGTGCGCGTGCCGTGAGACCGACTGGCTGACGCTCTGGCCGAGCAGCCGGTCGAGCACCCCCGGCTCGCGCGTGCCGACGACGATCATGTCGGCGTGCCGCTCCTCGGCGAGCTGGACGATCGTCTCGGCGGGCTCGCCGACCGCCGCCTGGTACTCGGCGTCGACGGTCCGGCCCCGCAGCCGCTCGGCCGCGTGCGCGAGCTCCGCGACGTGTTGCTCCGGCGGGTCGGTCGGGTCGATCGCTCCGGGAGCACGGGTCGAGACGAGCACGGGTGCGACGCTCGTGACGATCAGCTTGGCGCTGAACGCCTCGGCCAGCTCGGCGGCCCGGTCGAGCGCCCGGTTCGCCGGCTCGGTCTCGTCATAGCCCACGACGATCGTCTTCATCGCTACCTCCTGACCAGGGTTGGCGCCGTCGATTCTCGCGGTCCCGTGCCGCCGCTACAAGCCCGGCGCCCAGACGAGGCAGGGCGCACGCTCCCGCACCGCCCGCTCTGCCTTCCGAAACCGGCGTCGCGACAGCCGCGAGCGATCGGGACCGAAGACGAGGATCCCCGGATCGCGCTCGACGGCAACTTGCAGGAGAGCGTCGACAGGATGGGGACTGCGCACGCGGAGCCGCTCGACCTCGACGCCGAGCGAGTGGGCCAGCCGCGATGCCGCGCCGAGCGACTGCTCGACCTCGGGCGGAGCCTCGAGGTCGTAGCCCGCGAGCGTCGCCGGCAGGAACGGCCGCTCGACGACGTTGACGACGACGAGCGCAGCCCCCGCCTCGACAGCGGCGTCGACACCGAAGACCGCCGCCTCCTCGTCGAGCGGGACGTCGAGCGTCGCGAGCAGCACGGGCCGCGCGCGGACGCGCTCCTGCGCGGCGATCGACGGACTGCTCGGCGCCCGCCCGAGCGAGCTCATTCGGGGTGCAGCTGCCAGCGGGAGCCGCTTCGGATCGTCTCGATCAGGCGGCGGCGCTGGCGGGGACGGACGAGGAAGGCCCAGGCGAAGAAGATGATCAGGCCGGTCACGCCGAGGCGGATGTCGACGAAGACGATGAGCGGGACGAAGATGGCGAGCATCACCGCGCCGAAGACGAGCGACTGCAGCCGGTAGCGGCGAACGGCATCGGAGAGGGCGCGAAACTCCTCGGGCGGGATCTGCTCGGTGTTCCAGCGGCGACCGCACGTCTCGCACTGCCACACCTCGCCGTAGGGGACCGACCGCGCCGTTCCGCACTCGCAGGTCACCTGGATCGCCGGGGGCTCCATGCGGCGATTGTACGACCGCGGCGGCGCGCCGGCGGTATTGCCCTGACGGACCCGCGACCCGCGTCCTCGGCAATTTGAAACGCGCCGCAGGGGGTGTTACGGTCGTCCCGTTCCCCAGGCCCAGGACATCATGCGGTCGCCGCGAGGAGGTGCACGGTTATGGCTGAAGCTGTAATCGAGGAACGCCAGTTGCTGAAGTCCTTGCGCTGGTACGACGGGTTCGTGATCGCGCTCGCGAACCCGGGTTTCCTACTCGGTTCGCTCGGTTACTCCGTCGGCGACCTCGGCGGTTGGGGCGCGGCGCTCCTCTGGGGGATATCCGCGATCGTCGCGGTCTTCATCAACACGATCTACTCCGAGCTTGCGGCGATGTTCCCCGAGAAGTCGGGCGGCCTCGCCCTCTATGCACACGAGGCCTGGCGGAAGTACCTGACGCTCGTCGGGCCGGTCGCCACCTTCGGCTACTGGATCGGGTGGTCGGTCGTCCTCTCGGTCAACGGCCTCTTCACCGGGCAGATCATCCAGGGCGCGTGGTTCCCAGGCTCGCCGATCGGGAGCCCCTACGGCGACGGCTACTTCTCGACCGGGCCCGTCCAGTTCGGGCTGCCGCAGTGCATCGCGCTCGGGCTCATCCTCTGCGTCTGGCTCTTCAACGTCTTCGGCATCCGGATCGGCGTCGCCTTCGGCTATCTCGCAGGGATCCTGCTGATGGTCCCGCTCTTCGTGATGTCGATCCTGCCGTTCCTGAACGGGAGCTTCCACAGCTCGAACCTCCACTACACGATCAACGGCCACACGGGCATCCCCGGCTGGCAGCTCGCGCTGGTGTGGCTCTGGCTGATGTGCTGGTCGGCCTGGGGCGTGGACGTCTGCGCCACGTTCGCCCCCGAGTACAAGGACACGGTGAACGACACGAAGTGGGCGCTCCGCTCGGCCGCCATCTTCTCGATGACGGTGTACATCCTGCTGCCGATCGCGTTCGTCGGCGGAGGGACGGAGAAGCTCGTCGGGGGCTATGCGTACGTCGACGCGATGAACAAGATCGTCGGTTCGTCGGGGGCGACCGACTTCTTCGTCGTCTGTCTCGTCGCGGCGTTCATCATCACGATGAACACCGCGACCGCCGACGGCGGACGTGCGCTCTACGGCATCTCGCGTGACGGGATGACGATCAAGCAGCTGTCGCACCTGAACCGCTTCCATGTGCCCGGCAACGCCATGACGTTGGACATGGTGATCAACACGTTGTTCGTGTTGTTCGTCGGCAACATCTTCGGCATCCTCGCGGCGAGCAACCTCGGCTACGTGCTCGCGCACGTGTTCGCGCTCTCCGGCTTCGTCCTTCTCCGCAAGGACCGTCCGCTCTGGCCGAGACCGATCAAGCTCGCGTCGTACTGGGTCGGGATAGCCGCGCTGCTCTCGCTGTGGTCGCTCACGCTCACCATCGTCGGCTTCGGCTGGTTCGAGAAGGCCGCGGGAGGCTACGGCGGCACGAAGGAGAAGATCATCGCCCTCTCGGTGCTCGCCGCCTCGATTCTCCTCTTCCTCTTCCGGAGGATCGTGCAGGACCGCGAGCGGCCGCACTGGCGTGAGCAGACGCCGACCATGCCGGACGAGGCGGCAGCGCCGGCTCCTGCCGCGGTGGGTGTCCCGGCGACATGAGAGAACCGCGGCGAGAGGGGCGCTCGATGCGCCCCTCTCGCCGCACAGCTGTATCCACGTGAGCCAGGGATTCGAACAAGGGAACGCCGCACTCGCCCAAAGGAGGCTTGCGCACGATGGCGCGTAACCCCAAGCACGACGTCCTCTTCGAGCCGATCCAGATCGGGCCGAAGACGATGAAGAACCGCTTCTACCAGATCCCGCACTGCAACGGCTTCGGCTCCGAGCGGCCGCTCAGCCAGGCGTACTTCCGCGCGATGAAGGCCGAAGGCGGCTACGCCGCCTGCTGCACGGAGTACTGCTCGATCTCGCCAGAGTCCGACGACACGCATCGCGTCTCCGCGCGTATCTGGGACGACGGCGACATCCGCAACCTCTCGATCATGTGCGACATGCTCCACGAGCACGGTGCGCTTGCGGCGTGCGAGCTCTGGTACGGCGGCCCGCACGCCCCGTGCATGGAGTCCCGCTGCGTCCCGCGCGGGCCGTCGCAGATCCCGAGCGACTTCGAGTACCTCACGTACGCGCGGGAGATGGACAAGGACGACATCCGCGAGGTGCAGCAGCTCTACGTCGACGCCGCGAAGCGCGCGCGCACGGCCGGCTTCGACATCGTCTACGTCTACGGCTCGCACTCGTACCTGCCGCAGCAGTTCCTCACGCCGTACTACAACAAGCGCACCGACGAGTACGGTGGCTCGTTCGAGAACCGCGCCCGCTTCTGGCGGGAGACGATCGAGCAGGTGAAGGACGCAGTCGGGCACGACTGCGCGATAGCCGTCCGCATGTCGACCGACATGTTCATGGGCGAGGCGGGGACGCAGCTCGAGCGCGACTGCCTGCCGTTCGTCGAGCTCGTCGACGACATGGTCGACGTCTGGGACATCAACGTCTCCGGCATCTCGGAGTGGGGCGAGGACGCGACGCCGTCGCGCTTCTACCCGTCCGGCCGCATGCTGCCGTGGCAGGCCGCCGTCAAGGCCGTCTCGAAGAAGCCCGTCCTCGGCGTCGGCCGTTGGACGAACCCCGACCTGATGGTCGACGCGATCTCGAGCGGGAAGCTCGACATCATCGCGACGTGCCGACCGTCGATCTCCGACCCGTTCCTGCCCAAGAAGATCGACGAGGGCCGCCTCGACGACATCCGCGAGTGCATCGGCTGCAACATCTGTATCTCGCGCTGGGAGATCGGCGGCCCGCCGCTCATCTGCACGCAGAACGCCACCGCGGGTGAGGAATACCGCCGCGGCTGGCACCCCGAGCGCTTCGAGCCGGCCGCGAACGCGGACAACGACGTGCTCGTCGTCGGCGCCGGCCCCGCGGGAATGGAGTGCGCGATGATCCTCGGCAAGCGCGGGATGCGCCGCGTGCACCTCGTCGAGGCGCAGGACGACATGGGCGGAATCATGCGCTGGATCCCGCAGCTCCCCGGTCTCGGCGAGTGGGCCCGCGTCGTCAACTACCGCAAGATCCAGATCGACAAGCTCAGGAACGTCGAGTTCATCGCAGACACGAAGCTCGACGCGCAAGGGGTGAAGGAGTACGGTGCCGAGATCGTGATCGTCGCGACCGGTGCGTACTGGGCGACGGATGGATTGAACGGCGCGACGCACGACACGATCCCGGGCGCCGACGCGAGCCTCCCCCACGTCCTCACGCCCGAGCAGATCATGGTCGAGGGGAAGGAAGCGCCCGGCGAGCGCGTCGTGATCGTCGACAACGACGGCTACTACATGGGCGTCTCGCTCGCCGAGAAGCTCGCGACGGAAGGCAAGACGGTGACGATCCTGACCCCGATGGGGCACATCGCGCCGTACATGCACTTCACGCTCGAGGCGCCCAACATGCACCGGAGGCTCCACTCGCTCGGCGTCGAGATCGTCCCGTACCAGATGCCGACGAAGATCGAGGCCGGCGGCGTCACGGCTGCACACGTCTACGACGTGGACGGGCACGCGCGGACATTTGAGGCGGACGCGACGGTCCTCGTCACGCAGCGCCGCTCGAACGAGGCGCTCTTCCGCGAGCTGAAGGACGCGGTCGGGCTCGAGGCGCTGAAGGCCGAAGGCGTCGAGGCGCTCTACCGCATCGGCGACTGCGAGGCTCCGCGCCTGACCGCGGACGCGATCTTCTCGGGCCACCGGCTCGCGCGCGAGATCGACACCGAGAACCCGGCGGTGCCGCTGCCGTTCAAGCGGGAGCGGCGGGTCCCGGACGACGTCTCGCTCGAGCGCGACCTCGAGGAGCTCCGTGAACGCCGCGACCGGGAGGCGGTGCCCGCCTGAAGGTCGTCGTCGCAGTCAAGCAGGTCAAGGTCCTCGGGGACGAGGTCGAATTCGAGAGCGACGGACGGGATGTGGATCCCGATTACCTCGACACGGCGCTGAACGAGTGGGATGCATGCGCGACCGAAGAGGCGATCCAGATCCGCGAGCGACTCGGCGAGGGCGAGGTGGTGGTGGTCACGGTCGGCGACGAGGACTCGGAGGCGGCGCTGCGGCGCTGCCTCGCGATGGGCGCAGACCGCGCGATCCGGGTCGACGGAACGCCGGTCGACCCGGTCTCGACCGCCCGCGCCCTCGCCGGAGTCGTCGCCGCCGAGTCCCCTGACCTCGTCCTCGCGGGAGTGCAGTCCTCCGACTCCGTCCAGGGCTCCACGGGAGTGGCGCTCGCGGAGCTCGTCGACCTGCCACGGGTCGCCGTCGTCACGAAGGTCGACTGGAGCGGCTCCGGGCCCGCGACGGTGGACCGTGAGCTCGAAGGCGGACTCGTCGACGTCGTCGAGGTCGACACGCCGGCGCTCCTCACGATCCAGACCGGCATCAACCAGCCTCGCTACGCGAACCTCCGCGCGATCAAGCAGGCCGAGCAGGTCGAGATCGCGGTCGTCCCCGCCGAGACGGGCGAGCCGGGGTACCGCGTGTGGCGCATGTTCACGCCGCCGCGCGGCGAGGGAGCGGAGCTCCTGAACGGGAGCACGGCGCAGGTCGCGCAGCGGATCGTCGAGATCGTGCGGGAGCGGCTGGCATGAGCGCGAAAACGTGCAACCAGGTTGCTGCGCAACCTGGTTGCAGGGGTTGCGGAGCTCCCGCATGAGCGTGCTCGTCGTCGCCGAGCAGCTGCAGGGCCGCGTCCGCGACGTCACCTACGAGCTCGTCTCGGCCGCGCGAGAGCTCGGGGGCCCGGTCGCCGTGGCGGCGATCGGCGCCGATCCTGCGTCGCTCGACGTCGCACACGAAGGCGTCGACGAGGTGGTGCATGTCCGCGTCGAGCAGGAAGAGTTCGAGAACGACGTCTACCAGGCCGCGCTCGAGAGCCTCGTCGCTGCGCGGAGCCCGGACGTCGTGCTGCTCGGGTTCACCGTGAACAGCATGGGCTACGCAGGTGCGGTCGCCGCGAAGCTCGACCTCGGCTTCGCAAGCGACGTCTTCGCGGTGGCGCGGGACGGCGACTCGCTCGTCGCCACGCGCTCCTTCTACGGCGCAAAGGTGCACGGTGAGGTCGAGTTCCCGCCCGGACGGCCCGTGCTCCTGCTGCTGCGGCCGACGGTGTGGGCGCCGGCCACGGCCGGCGGCTCACCGACCGTCACCGACCATGCGATCGCCCCGGTCGTGTCGCGCGCGCGCCACAAGGAGTTCCACGAGGCCGCAAAGGGAGACGTCGACATCTCGACCGCCGACTTCCTTCTCTCGATCGGCCGCGGAATCGGCGAGCGCGAGAACATCGCGATGTTCGAGGAGCTCGCCGAGAAGCTCGGCGCGACGCTCGCCGTGTCGCGTCCGATCGTGGACGCAGGCTGGATGACGAATGCGCGCCAGGTCGGCCAGTCTGGAAAGACCGTGAAGCCGAAGGTCTATCTCGCCTTCGGCATCTCGGGTGCCGTGCAGCATCTCGCAGGCATGAAGACGAGCGAGACCATCATCGCCGTGAACACCGATCCCGAAGCGGCGATCTTCGACGTCGCGCACTACGGTGCAGTCGCCGACCTCTTCGATGTCGCCGAAGAGCTGGCGAAGCTCGTGTGACGTCGGAGACTCGCCAGACGTTCGCCGGTCTCGCTCACTGGGAGATCGTGTTCTGGTACGGGCTGATCGTCGTCTCGACGGCGATCTTCGCGTGGGGCGTCGTGCGTCTCGCCCTCCGGTACCGTCGCGGGCGTTCGGCCGCTCCGCTCGAGGGAGTCGGACGGCGCGCGGCGCGTGCCGCGGCGATCGTGCTCACGCACCGCTGGATCAAGCGGCGCGACCCTCTCGCAGGCGTCGGCCACGCACTCATCTTCTACGGGTTCATGATCCTGTTCGCCGGCACGGTGGTGCTCGCCTTCCAGGACGACATCGCGAAGCCCCTGTTCGGGTTCGACTTCTGGCGCGGAGGCTTCTACCTCGGGTACTCGCTCGTGCTCGACGTCTTCGGCGCCGCGCTCACGATCGGGCTTGCGATCATGGCCGTGAAGCGCGGCATCCTGCGACCGCGGCGCCTCGACTACGCGCGGCCGGACCGGGAGGAGGACCGGCGCATCTACGTGATCGGGGACTGGGTCTTCCTCGCCAGCCTCTTCTTCCTCGCGCTCACCGGCTTCCTGCTCGAAGCGTTCCGGATCGCGGGCACGAACCCGTCGTTCGAGGTCTGGTCGCCGGTCGGCTGGGCGGTGGGTCATGCCTTCCGATCCTTCGGGATGACCGCGCAGCAAGCGTCGAGCGCGCACTTCGCGACGTGGTGGACGCACGGGGTCGTGGCGCTCGCGTTCGTCTCGTCGATCCCCTTCACGAAGGCGGTGCACATGCTGGCCGGCCCGGCGAACGTCGGCGTCCGCGAGGAGCGGCCCGGCAGGCGGCTGCCGCTGCTACCGCCGAACGCGACGCCGGAGCAGGTCGGCTACGGCCGCATCGGCGACCTGAGCTGGGAGCACCTCCTGTCGCTCGACGCGTGCACGAAGTGCGGGAAGTGCCACGTCGCCTGCCCCGCGAACGCCGGCGGCTATCCCCTGTCGCCGCGCGACGTGATCCTCGATCTGCGGGAGCTCTCGGCGCACGAGAGCGCGGATGCCGAGATCAGCCGGAGGATCCGTCCCGACACGATCTGGTCGTGCACCCAGTGCAACGCGTGCGTCGAGATCTGCCCGGTCGGGATCGAGCACGTGCCGATCATCAACCAGCTCCGCCGGCGCCTCGTCGAGGTCGGTGAGCTCGACCCGATGCTGCAATCGACGCTCGAGGCGGTCTACGAGACCGGCAACTCCTTCGGAGAGCCGAAGCGCAAACGGCCCCGCTGGGCGAAGGAGCTCGGCTTCGACGTCAAGGACATACGCAAGGAGCCGGCAGAGCTCCTGTGGTTCGTCGGCGACTACGCCTCGTTCGACGCACGAAACCAGCGGGCGACGCAGGCGCTCGCGCGCGTCCTCAGGAACGCCGACGTCGACTTCGGGATTCTCTTCGACGCCGAGAAGACCGCCGGCTGCGACGTGCGTCGTGCAGGGGAGGAAGGGCTGTGGGCGACGCTTGCGGAGGAGAACGTGCGCACCATCTCCGGCTGCGACTTCGAGCGCATCTTCTCCTCGGACCCGCACACGTTCCACACGCTCCGGAACGAGTATCCTCAGCATGGCGGAGACTGGACCGTGCTCCACCATTCGCAGCTGCTGCTCGAGCTGCTCGACGGCGGGGCGCTCACACCGCAGCGGCCGCTCGGCTACCGCGTCACGTACCACGATCCGTGCACGCTCGGCCGCTACAACGGCGTCTACGACGCGCCGCGCGCGGTGCTCGAGCGGATCGGCTGCGAGCTCGTCGAGATGCCGCGCAACCGCGACAATTCCTTCTGCTGCGGAGCGGGCGGCGGACGCATCTGGATGAAGGAGCTTGCCCGTGCGGGTGCGAAGCGGCCGAGCGAGCAGCGCATCGACGAGGCCGTCGGCCTCGGCAGGCTCGACTACTTCGTCGTCTGCTGCCCGAAGGACGTGACGATGTACGAGGACGCGATCAAGACGTCGGGCCACCAGGGCGAGCTCGAGCTGAGAGAGCTCTCGGAGCTCGTGCTCGAGTCGCTCGACCTGCACGTCGAAGAGCCGGTGCACTCCGCGGCCGGCGGAGAGGAGGACACGTGAGCAAAGAGACGGCGTTCCACCCGCGGCTGGCGGCGCTCACCGACCAGTGGATGGACCTGTTCGGCTATCTCGCCCCCACCGTGATCACGGACACGGCGGACGAGTACCGCGCCGTCCGCGAGACCGCGGGGCTCATGGACTTCACGATGCTGCGCAAGGTCGACCTCGACGGCGAAGGCGCGCTCGACCTCGTCAACTCGGTCGTCGCCCGCGACGTCTCGACGCTCCGCCCCGGACGCATCGGCTACGGGCCGCTCGTCGACGAGAGCGGCAAGATGGTCGACGACTGCACCGTGATGGTGCGCTCGCCGGACCACATCCGCTTCTGCGGCGCGAACGACCGCGACTACGAGATCTTCAGCAAGGCGGCGTCGGGCACGCGCGTCGAGGTGCGCGAGTTCACGGACGCGATGCCGCATCTCTGCGTCCAGGGGCCGAAGAGCCGGGAGATCCTCCAGTCCGTCGCCGACCAGGATCTCTCGAACGAGGCATTCCCCTACTACACCTTCCGCGAGGACGTCTCGATCGCCGGCATCCCGATCTTCATGACGCGCCTCGGCTACACCGCCGAGCTGGGCTACGAGCTCTGGGTCGACGCCGACCGCGCGCTCGACCTCTGGGACGCGCTCGTCGACGCGGGAGCGCCGTTCGGGATGCGGCTCATCGGGATGACCGCGCTCGACCTCTTCCGCATCGAGGGCGGCTTCATCATCGGCGGCGTCGAGTACGACCCGTCGGTCTCGCCGTTCGAGTGTGGGCTCGGCTGGGCGGTCTCGTTCGACAAGCCGACGCTGCGCGGCCGCGCGGGGCTCGAACGCGACCGCGACGGGACCACGCTGCGCCTCGGGAGCGTCGTGCTCGAGTCGGGCGGAGACGACGCGAGCGGCGCGAAGCTCGCCGTCGACGGGGACGACGTCGGCTTCGTGACGCAGGCTGTCGTCTCACCGTTTCTCGGCGGCAAGACCCTCGGGCTCGCGAAGCTGCGGAAGGAGCTCGCGCAGGCCGTCGGCACGCGCGTGTCGGCGTCGGTGAACGGCGCCGAGGTGGCCGGCGAGGTGGCGCAGCATCCCGTGTACGAGAAGGATCGCCGGCGCGCGAAGGAGCGTTAGCGCCATAGGTGCCTGACTCGCCGCGCAGCGGCGTCGCCGGCACCGCTTTTCCGGAGCTACCCCCGGACAGCGAGCCACACCGGCTCGCTGTCGAAGTCGTAGTAGCGGGTGCGAGTCACCTCGAGGCCGGCGTCGCCGGAGAGCGGCGAGCGGACGACGCCCGAGTGAAGGCGCGCCGAGTGGTAGTGGCGCGGCGCGAGCTCGACCGCGCGGCGGTGGATCCGATGCTCGCGCCAGCGCAACGGGACGTCGGCCGCGTTGCAGAGGATGAGGTTGCCGTAGCCGCCGTGCGCCAGGCCGAGGTTGAAGTAGCTGAGGAGGCCGGGCACCTCCTCGAGCGTGTCGACGATCGCCTCCTCGAGTCGGTCGATCGGGTCGTGGTCGACATCGGCCCGCGCCTGCCCGAAAAACCCGATCGTGGTCAGATGCTCCGCTGTGAGCAGCGCCGAACGCTCGGGCACGCGGATCCAGGTCCGCGCTCCGGTGGCGTCGGTCTCCTTCACGAGAACGCTCTCCCCCGGAGGCGGGGACTCGCGCCAGCTTCGCGCGAGGGTGCGCATGAGTCCGAGCATCTCGCGCATCACGGCGGTGTCTGCGCCAGTCGTCTCGGGCGCGGCGAATTGGCGTCCCTCGACGACCTCGTCGCGTGCGAGCTCCACCGGGATCACGCGGTCACCAACCGGCGAAC
This sequence comes from Gaiellaceae bacterium, assembly GCA_035693525.1. Lineage (GTDB taxonomy): Bacteria > Actinomycetota > Thermoleophilia > Gaiellales > Gaiellaceae > Palsa-739. The sequence continues at coordinate 11,286 of DASSGL010000039.1, forward strand.
GACTCGCTCGAGCACGTCGTCCGCGAGCGCGTCGAGCTCGGCGGCCTCGAGCAGCTGCACGGGATGCGGAACGAGGAGCATCCGAAGATCGGGCATCCCGAGCATCCGCGCCTGCTCGAGCGCCTCGTCGGCGAACGGGATCGTGCCGATGCCGGCGGTCGCGACGCCGCGTCGCTCGAGGCGTACCAGGTCGTGCACACTGCACGACACGCACGAGCCTCAGTCGGCGAGCCCCTCGACTGCCAGGTCCCCGTGGATCGCGATCTTCTCGATCAGCTCGGCCGGCGCAGGTCGCGAGAACGTCGACTTGCGGAAGCGCATCGTCTTCGCGCCGCGAGCCTGCAGATGCTCCTCGATCCGGTCGAGGAACTCCGCGCCGCGGTTCTTCGAGATGTCGAGCAGCGCGACCGTCTTGCCTTCGATACTCGCCGCCCGCGGTGCGAGCGGCTCGGGCGCGCGCACGCGCTCGTCGACCGGGCTCACGTATTCCATTGCACCTCCCGTGTGATCACGCTTGCACCCATGCCGAGGCTCGGCCCGCAGACGGCCGAGAATCTGCCTGCGTCGCCGCCCGCGACGACGATCACGATCCGCTCCGGCGAGTCCCACTTCGCGATCAGCGTCTCCGGATCCGCCGCGTAGACCTGGGGGGACGCCTCGCCGCGGCGAAGCTCGCGCGCCGGGCGGCGCACCTCCTCGAAGATCGCCTCGCGGACGTCCGCCTTCGACCAGCCGGCGTCGCCGAACATCCTCACGTGCTCGATGCCGATGACGAAGAGCGAGGTCGCGTCGACGGGCCACCAGAAGGGGCTCCACGTCACCGAGGCGGCCCAGCCGATCGTGGCCGCGAGCTCGCGCGGCGTCTTCGAGCGGTGATCGGAGATCGAGAGCGGCGCGTCGCCGCCGATGAGCGTCGCGGTCGAGGACTCCGCGGGAAAGCCTCGTTCGACGTGCAGCGGCTCCCATGGGCTCAGCTCCTCGTTCTCGGCGAAGCAGAACGAGAGCTTGCCCTGGTGGCCGAGCACCGTGCGGTCGAGCCCGCCGGCGACGGCGCCGCCCGTCAGCTGCACGACGAGCCGCACGGCGCGTCCGATCGTGAGGTTGGCGCGGTTGCCCGGGCCGAGTGCGCCCATGCCGGCGTTCAGGCTTAGCGCCTTCCGCACCGGCCCGTTGACGATCACGATCTGGCCCGGCGGCGAGGTGGTGACAGCTTGACCGTGCACGTTGAACGTCGGGTCGAGGACGGCCTCGACGGCCGCGAGCACGACCGGGAAGTACGCGGGCCTGCAACCGGCCAGCACGGCGCACGCCGCGACGCGCGCGAGGGTCGCCTCTCCCATCGACGGCGGCACGGGACCGAGCGAGCGCTCGGGGTCGTGCGCACCGACCATCTCGGCGACGCGGTCGGCGGTCGGAGGAACGACCGGGAGGCCGTCCGTCCACCCGCGCTCGAACATGTCCTCGAGCTCGTCGAAGTCGACTGCGCCACGCACGGGCACGTGCTCGTCGTGCGCAGGCCGGGCCTCGCAGCCCGGCTTCCACCGCGGCTCGTCGTCCGGAACGGCGACCGGCAGCAGCTCGTTGAGCTTCTCGGCCGACCAGCCGACGACCGACCCTGCGACTGCGCCGTTCGCGTCGAGCAGGAGCATCGTCGGCACGGACTCGACTGCGAAGGCGCGTGCAGCCGCGTACGGCGGCCGCTCTGCGAGCACGAGCGCCTCGACCTCGTGCTCGCGCGCAAGGCGCGCCGCCGTCTCGAGCCGCTCCTGCAGGACGCAGACGAGCCGCACGCCTGCCGCCTCGAGC